>JAYUUW010000028.1:0-4216 GCA_043754665.1 Anaerolineales bacterium
GCTGTGGCTGCCGGTCATCGTGGCGGTGCAGGTCGCGCTGATGCTCGGCCTGGGGCTGCTGCTGGGGGCCATCAACGTCTACCTGCGCGACACGCAGCAACTGGTGGAGGTGGGCCTGCTGGCCTGGTTCTTCCTCACGCCCATCATCTACCCGCTCGACACGCTCTCGCCCGGCCTGCAATTGATTGTGCAGGTGCTCAACCCGGTCGCCAGCCTGGTTGGGGCGTACCGGCACATTCTCTACACCGGCGACGCGCCCAACCTCACGCTCCTGGGCGTCACCACGCTGCAAGCGCTGCTGGCGCTGGCGGTGGGCGCGCTGGTGTTCCGCCGCCTCAGCCCAAGCTTTGCCGAGGAGGTGTAAGGTGACAGTTCTGCGCGCCCATCGCATTCCCCATCGGGGCCGTTGGCGCTGGCCGTTGGCGCTGGCCGGCCTGGCCGCCGTGGCGCTGCTGAGCGCCTGGGGCCGGCCGCCGGCAGCGCCTGCCATCGCCGCGAGCGCCGTCGTGACGCCCACGCGGATCAGCCCCGTGAAGGCCCTAACGTACCAGACGTATTTCCCCATCCTAAAGTTCGTGACGGGCGTCAACATCGTCAACGGCGGTTTTGAGAACCCCAATTGGTACACCGACTACACCCACAACGGCAGCCAGTGGCCCTATGGCTGGACCTTCTACGCCACCGAAAACGGCGTGGTGATGCCCTTCCCCACCAAGCACCAGGAGGGCAGCATCATCCCGGCCATCGCCGGCGGCTACGGCGAGTACGTGCACAAGCCCGCCGCCAACCTGCCCAAGACCGAGTACCCTGGCACGCCCCGCGCCCTCATCATCGACGGCTGGACGACTTATAAAGCCTTCAGCGCCGCCGTGCCGCAGGCGCTGCGCCTGTCGCAGGTGCTCACCGGCACGCCCGGCGCGCATATGCAGGTCACCGGCTACATTTTGGGCGAGACGTTTGACAACCCCACGCCGCCCAACGCCACGCTGGAGGCCGACCACTGGGTGGCCTCGGTGCAGCTCGGCGGCGTGGCCGACACGCGCACCTACGCCGTCATGATCCAGCGCCTCGATGTGCCCGGCAACGAGCGCCCCTGGAACAAATTCACTGTCACCGCCCTCATCCCGCCCAGCGGCGCGCTGTTGCTCCAGGTCATCGTCCAGCAAAATTGGGCCGGCCGCACCGACTTCTTTATCGACGCCTTCAACGCGTACCAGCTTCCCTAAACGCCGCGCCGCCCACCACCCGTGAACACCTGCCCCCCTTCCTCGCCCGCCGGGCCGCTCAACCGCGCCCGCGCCCTGCTGCCGCTGGCGCTGCTACTGGCCGCCCGGCTGGCGCTGGGCCTGGCGTACAGTCAAGTCGTGCCCACCTGGGAAGCCTACGACGAGGACGGCCACTTCGCCTACGCCCGCTACCTGGCGGTGCACCGCACGCTGGTGCTGCGGCCCGACGACCCCGAAGCCGCGCAGATTTGGGAACGCTTTCAGCCGCCGCTGTATTACGACCTGATCGCGCCGCTCATCGCCGGGTACGACCTCGGCCCGACCTTTGCGCTGCCCGACCGCAACCCGCACTTTGTGGCGGGCGACGCCGGCTACAACTATGCGCTGCACCCGGCCACGCTCACGCCCGCCGAGCAAGCGCTGGCCGGGGCGGTGAGCACGGCGCGGGCCGCCAGCGTGGTCATCAGCACGCTCAGCGTGGTCTTCGTGTACCTGGCCGCCCGCCGCGTGTGGCCGGGCGCACCCGGCGCGCAGTGGGCCGCCACCAGTCTGTTCGCCTTTTGGCCGCAGTGGGTGTTCGTGGGCAGCATGGTCACCAACGACGGGCTGGTCACCACACTGGCGGCGCTGGGGCTCTGGCTGGCGGTGGAATTGGTGACGGCCGGGTTCGGGCTGCGGCGGCTATTGGTGCTGGGCGGGGTCGTAGCGCTGGCGCTGCTCACCAAGCTCAACGGCGTGGTGCTCGTGCCCACCGCGCTGGCCGCTGCCGGGCTCAGCCTGGCCCCGGTGCTGGGCCGGCGCGTGCGCCTGCGCCCGGTGCAACTGCTGGCCGGGCTGGTCGGGCTGGCGGCTGTGGTGGTGGCGGCCTTCTGGGTGCTCAACTCGCTCGAGTTCGTCACCGGGCAGGTGCTGCAGGCAGCCACGCTCAACGAGTTTATCCATAACCTCAGCCCCAGCGGCGGCGGGCGCTCGGGCGACCTGATCGCCAGCGCCCTGCCCTACGCCTTCCGCACCTTCTGGGCCTCGTTTGGCTGGGGCAATCTCGAAACCGCGCCCTGGCTCTATTGGGTCTGGAACGGGGCCGCCCTCACCGGAGTGGCCGGGCTGGGGCTGGTGGTGGTGCGCGCTCGCGCCCGCGCCACGACAGCGCTGCAAGCGCGGCTCTATCTGCTGTTCGGGCTGCATGTGGCCGCGCTGCTGGCGCTGACACTGGCCCTCGCCATCGCCCACCAAAGCGAGTACCTGGTGCCGGGCCGCTACCTGCTGCCCACCCTGCCGGCCGTGGTGCTGCTGCTGGTCGGCGGCTGGCGCGAGTTGGGGCTGGCGCGCCTGCGCCCCGCCGCCGGCCGCCGCGCCTGGCAAGCGGTGAGCGTGGCGCTGCCGCTCATGGCCTGGGGCATCGCGCTGTGGACGCTGCTGCCGGCCTACGCCCGCCCCGCGCCGCTGACCGTGGCGGCGGCCAACGTGGACGTGCCCAAGACTTATTTCTTCAACGGGCAGATCGAACTGCTGGGCTACAGCGGGCCGAGCCGCGCCGTGGCCGGTGAACCGCTGAGCCTCACGCTCTGCTGGCAGGCCATCGCGCCCATCACCGCCAACTACACGCTGTTCGTCGAGATCATCGGGGCCGACAATTTGGGCTACGGCCGCTTGCTCACCTACCCCGGCCACGGCAACTATCCCACCTCGGCCTGGGCGCTCAGCCGGCCGTTTTGCGAACAGCTCACCCTGCCCGTGCAGGCCGACATCCCCGCCCCGGCGCTGGCCCGCGTGCGCCTCTCGCTGCTCGATGACGCCGCCGCGGCCGCGCTGCCGGTGACCGATGTGGACAATGCGCCGCTGCTGCTGCCCGAGGTGAATGTTGAGTTCAAGGTCAACGCGCCGCCCAACACCACCCCGCCCACCACGCACCCGGTGGACTATCGCTTTGGCCCGGCCATCCGCCTGACCGGCTACGACCTGGCGCTCGCCGGCGCGCAGGCCCGTGTGACCCTGCGCTGGGAGGCGTTGGCCGATGGCAGCGGCAACTATGTGGCCTTTGTGCATTTGCGCGACACGCCCGAGACCCGCTACGCGCAGGGCGACAGCCTGCCGCGCGGCGGCGCGTACCCCACCTGGCTGTGGCGGCGCGGCGAGACGCTGCTCGATGAGCATTTGATTGACCTGCCGGCCGGCAGCGCGCCGCTCGTGGATTTGTATGTGGGCTTATTCGATGCGGTGACGTTCGAGCGCGTGCCGGTGTTCGACGCCGCCGGACAGCCGGCGCCGAACGCTGAGGTTATTTTGGAACGCGGGATTGAGCTGCCGTGAACGCGAAGACCCAGGCCGCGCCGTTGCTGTAGAGCAGTTGGTAGTGCGGCTGGTCGAGGAACATTTCCGGCCGCAGGCTGCCGCCGCGCGCCCCGATGAACACATGCGTGACACTCGCCCCGCGCAGCAGCGCCAGCGTGGCCGGGGCCTCGGCGTCGGTGACCTCACGCAGTTGCCGGTTGAAGTCGTTGACTTGTTTAATCCATGCTGCGTCACCGTAGATGTAGTCGGCCGGCGGCGTGGTGGTCACGCGGCCCAGCAGCGGCCACACCCACGCCCCAGCGTCGCTGCCGGCCCACGTGCCGTTGAGCCACTCCCAACTGTTGACAAGTACCACGGCCGATTGGGGTAAGTTGGCCTCCGCCCACGCCAGCGCCGCCACGTCGGGCGGCAGCACCAACACAGTGGCCGGGTTCACCACTGCCACCTGCGTGGTTAAGCCCTGCGCCGCGCCATAGCCCAGCGCCACTGCCAGCGCCGCCACCATTAGCCCGCCCGCCACGGGCCGCAAGCGATGGGCGAGCGCCTGCACCCCAGCCCAGCGAGGCGGTGCGGCTAAGGGCGACTCAACCGGCGCGGCATCTGGTTTCCGCTCAAGCCAGCGCTGCGCTTGCGCGCTCCAGTGATCGGCCGCCCAGCCCAAGAGCAGCGCGCCCGGCACGAACAGCGCAATCGCCACG
>JAYUUW010000029.1:0-3865 GCA_043754665.1 Anaerolineales bacterium
TGCAGCGTGTCGAAGTCAAACGAGCGCCCAATCACGGCGGCGGTGCTCAAGAGCTGCGCGCTGGTGTCATCTACCCGCGCCAGCCGCGCTTGCAGCAGGTTGCGCACGCCGCCCGGCACGGTCCACTCGGTCCCGGCGCTCGCCCCCGCCTCGCCCAGCCCCGTGAGATATTCCACCACAAAGAACGGCAGGCCCTCGGTCTCGCGGTACAGGCGCTCCACCAACTCCGGCGCGGGCGCGGCGGGCCAGGCGCGTTGGGCCAGCTCCGCCACGGCCGGGCGGCTCAAGCGGCCCAGCGGCAAATGCGTGGCCCGGCCCGCCCGCTGCGCCTCGGCCAGCAGTTGGCGCAGCCGGTGTCCAGCCGGCACCTCCTCGCCGCGCCAGGTGACCACCAGGCACAGCGGCTGGCCGCGCCAGCGCCGCACCAGGTAGGTCAGCAGGTCGAGCGAGGCCTCGTCGATCCAGTGGGCGTCGTCGAGCAGCAGCACGCCGGGCGGGTCGCCGTGCCGGGCCGGGCCGAGCGCCGCCAGCAGAACCTGCCGCACGCTCTCAAAGAAGCGGCTCTGCGCGCCGGGGCTGTCGAGGGCCGGGGCCGGCTCAGCGGGCCGCAGCGCGTTCAGCTCTGGCAGCAGTCGCACCGCGTCGTTCAGCCAGTGCGGCGCGAGGCGCTCGGTCCAGGCGGGGGCGTCGCCGCCGGGGCCAAACGTCGCCCGCAGCCCTTCCATAAACGGGCCAAACGCCAGGCTGGCTTCGCCGGCGTAGCAGCGGGCCAGCAGTGTCTGCCCGCCCTGCCCGCGCACCGCCTGGAGCAGGGTTTCGGCCAGCCGCGTTTTGCCAATGCCGGCCTCGCCCTCCAGCACCACCAGCCGCCCATCGGCGGCCGAGGCCTGGTAACCGGCCAGCAGCGTCTGCCACTCGGCGGCGCGCCCTACCAGCGGCAGCCCGGCGGCCGGGGGCACGGGCGCGGTGCTGGCGGGTGAGGCCGCTGGGGTCTGCGCGGCGGCGGCCGTGGGCGGCTCGGGCGGGTGGTTCTCGCGGATCGCCTCATACAGCCGGGTGGTCTCATCCAGCGGGGCCACGCCCAGTTCCTGGTCGAGCACGCGTACGCACTCGCGGTACTGGCGCAGGGCCGCCGCCTTTTGGCCCGCCCAGGCATACAGCAGCATCAACTGGCGGTGGGCTGGCTCGTGCAGCGTATCCAGCGCCAGCCAGCGGCGGGCGTAGCCAATGGCCTGCTCGCGGGCTTCCTCGGTCGCGGCCGCGCTCAGCCCCGCCACCAGCCGCTCTAGCGCGCCGCCCAACAGCCGCCGCAGCCCCTCGGCCTGAAAGAACTGCCAATCGTCGAAGGCCGGGCTGTCGCGCAGGCTGAACCCGGCCATGAAGTCGTCGCGGTAGAGTGCCACCGCCTCGGCCAGCGCCGGCAGGCAGCGGGCGCACACCGCCGTGGCCGGGTGGCCATGCGAGCGGCCCTCGGCCAGCCGCGTCAGGAACCCATCCACATCAATCTGCACCGTGGCGTCGCGCTCCAGCGCCACCGCCTCGCGCTCAATGTGCAGCCACTGGCCGCTCAGCGCTTTGTTGAGCGCCGACAGCGTGCGGCGCAGCGCGCCATGCGCCCGAGCCTGGTCCACATCCGGCCAGAACAGCGCCGCCAGCCCTTCGCGGTCGTGCGCGCCGCTCGGGGCGGCCAACGCCAAATAGGCCAACAGGGCGATGGCCTTACGGGTATCCACTTCAATCGGGGCGCCGTCGCGCGCGACACGCGGCGACCCTAGCAATGACAGGCTTAAATGCGGCACACCAACTCCTAACGCTGACTGCCGGGATTCTACTCTGATTTGCCCGCGCCGCCGTAACGCCCGCCGTAACGATTGGCGAATGGCATGGGCCTAAGCTCAGGGCAGCACGCAGGAGGAAAAGCATGAAGACTGAGAGTTGGCCTCAAACAAACCGCACGTGGGGCGATGCCGCGGTCGACGGGCTGCTGGCCGGGGTGGCCGCCGGGCTAGTGATGGCGGCCTATGTGCTGGTGGTGGGCCTGGTGGCTGGGCACGCCTGGCCAGACATCCTGGCGCAGTTCGACCCCGGCTTGACGCCGCTGCCGCTGACCGGCGCGCTGACCCACCTGGCCGTGGCCGGGGTGTACGGTGCGCTGTTTGGCGTGGGCTGGCGCCTGCTGCACCGCGCCTGGCCTCGGCTGCCGGCCGTCGCCGTTGGGCTGGCCTATGGGCTGGCGCTGTGGGCGCTGGCGGCGTTGGTAACTAGCAGCCGGCCTTCCGGCGAGTGGCTGCGGGTGCTGCCGGCGCTGCACCTGGCGGTGGCCCACCTGCTCTATGGCGTCGTTTTGGGAGTCGCCATTCATCGGGTATTTCGCTAGAATTGGGCCGGTTGCGCGGGGGTGGCCGCGCCCCGGCCGCACAGGGGAGAAAGGGAGACCGCCATGCAGTAGGCGTTGCCGCAGGCTCGACGGTTTGACGCAGAACATCACCTTGATACTTGGAGGAAAATGCAATGGGCAAAATACTTAAGTGGATCGGCATTGTCCTTGGCGGGCTGATCGGTGTGATCATCCTCGCCGTGGTTGTGTTATACGCGCTCGGGCGCGCTCAGTTTAGTCAGAACACCAATGTGGGCCAGCCCGTCACCATCCCGGCTTCAGCCGAAGCCGTGGCGCGGGGTGAGTATCTGCTCCGCTCGGTCATGGGGTGCGAAGGCTGCCACAGCGGCGGACTAATGGGCAGCCCGTTTTTTGACCCCGACGTCGTCCCCGACGGCCCGCCGTTCGGCATCCTGTACGCCCCCAACTTGACCACCGGCGTCGGCGGCGTGGGCGCCAACTTGACCGACGCCAAGTGGGAACTGGCGCTGCGGCACGGCATCGGCAACGATGGCCGCACCCTGTTTATCATGCCGGCGCACCAATACACCCACCTGTCCGATGAAGACCTGGGCGCGTTGGTGGCCTTCATCCGCACCATGCCGCCAGTTGACAACCAGACCAAGGCCCGCAACTTCTCGTTCATGGCCTACGTGCTGGCCGGGGCCGGCCAACTCGGCCCAACGCCCTATCAACTGATTGACCAGCAGGCGACGCACGCCGGCGCCATGCCGGCCTCCACCTCGGCCGAATACGGCGAATACCTCAGCTACCTGTCGGCCTGCCGCGACTGCCACGGCGATTACCTAACCGGCGCGATTGACCCCGGCAACGGCGAACTCACGCCCAACATCACCTCCGCCGGCGAAGTGGGCGGCTGGACGGCCGAGCAGTTTGTCACCACGCTGAACACCGGCACGCGGCCCGACGGCCGGCAGTTAAACGAATTCATGCCGTGGTTCGTGTACGGCACCATGACGACCGACGACCTGACCGCAATCTACAACTACTTGCAGACACTGCCGTAAGGCGTTCGAACTGGACTGAATCTGAGTGGCCCTGCCGCACCTCACTCGGGGTGCGGCGGGGCCATCCCTTGGCCTATGCCACCCTCACCAACTGTGATGCGTCTACCTGCTGTTCGCTGGATTTGGCTCGTGTGGCTGGGCCTGGTGCTGCTGATGGCGCTGAGCGCCATCAGCGTGCTGCGCTATGGCCACCTGGATACCGGCCCGCGCTGGGGCCTGCGTGGCCTGAACGTCATTTACGCGCTGGCCTACACCACCGTTGGGGCCCTCATCCTCTCTCGGCATCCCTGGCACCGGGTGGGGCTGCTGATGCTCTGGGTAGGCGGCGGTTCGGCGCTGCAAACTGCGCTGGAGGAGTATGCCATCTTTGGGCTGCTCGTAACGCCGAGCCGGCTGCCGGCGGCGCTGTTCGCGGCCTGGGTGTGCAATTGGGTCTGGCTGCCGGCCAACGGCGCCGGTG
>JAYUUW010000030.1:0-8826 GCA_043754665.1 Anaerolineales bacterium
GTAGTGCTGTGCTTAATGCTTGATGTCGAGCCGCATGGGCGTGCCAAAGGCCGCCTTGCCTTGCAGTTCTTGCCAGCGCTTGTCCGCGCCGTCCAGCCACCACTCCCACACCCTGGCGACGCCGTCGCCGCCGGCGTCGTCGTAGCGCAGGTTCGGCTTGCGGCGCAGGATGTTGGCCAGGCCGTCCACCAGCGCCGGGGAGGCCGGGTTGGTCGAGAGCCGCAGCCACTTGTTCGGCTCCCATTCCATGCGCACCTCTGCGCCCAGGTAGGTGCCTACCATCACAAAGGGCGCTTCGGCCCGCACGGCGGTCAGCAGCACGCCGCCCAGGCGGTTATCCCAAAAGGTGCCGTTCACCCGCTCGGCCAGCAGGTAGGCGTTCTTTTCGGGCATGCGGTAGAACCAGCTTGCAGCGGTAGCAGCCATAACTCACAAACTCCTTTACAGCAGCAGCCGCAGCGGTTCTTCCAGGGACTTCTTCACAGCCTGGAGGAACCGGGCAGCCTCCGCGCCGTCGGTGACGCGGTGATCGGCCGAGATCGTAATCATCAGGCGTTGGCCGGGCACGATGGCGCCGTTCTTTACGACCGGCACTTGTTTCACCGTGCCAGTCGCCAGGATGGCGGCCTCGGGCGGGTTGATAATGGCGATGAAGTGCTCGGCGTCGAACATGCCCAGGTTGGAGATCGAGAAGGTCGACCCTTCGATATCGCCGCCCTGCACCTTGCCCTCGCGCACACGCGCCACCATGGCCTTCATTTCGGCGGCAATTTGCGCCAGCGGCTTCTGGTCGGCGTCTTTGACCACCACGGTCAGAAGGCCGGCGTCAATGGCCACCGCGTTGCCGATGTTCACATGGCCCTTGCGCACGATCTTGTCGCCCGCAAACGAGGCGTTCAGGTTCGGGAACTCGCGCAGCGCCAACGCCGCCGCCTTGATGATGAAGTCGTTGACCGACAGCTTGCGGTCTTCGCTCACCAGCGCGTTGAGCTGCTTGCGCAGGCTCATGGCGGCTTCCATGTCCACTTCACTGTTGATGTAGAACTGCGGCACGGTCTGCTTCGACTCGGTCATGCGCCGGGCGATGATCTGGCGCATGCGGGTCAGCGGCACTTCCACGTCATCGTGCGAGACGATGACCGGCGCGGGGCGCGGCGCGGCCGGAGCCGGCGCTCTGTCCGCCGATGCGGCTGCGGGGGCCGCCGCCGGGCGCGGGGAGGCCAAATAGGTCTCCACGTCCTTCTTTGTAATCCGGCCGCCGGGGCCGGTGCCGGTGATCTGGCGAATATCCACGCCGGCTTCGGTCGCCATCTTGCGGGCGATGGGCGAGGCGGGCGCGTCATTCCCGGCGCTGGGCGCGGCCTCAACGGGAGTCAGGGCCGGGGCCGAAGCCGCGGGCGCGGCGGCCGGCGCCTTCACTTCGGGCGCGGAGCCGCCGTCTTGCGCCTTGGTGCGCGCGGCGGGGGAGGGCACTTCGGCCGGGGCCGGGGCAGCGGCGGGCTTGGCCGCATCGCCGCCCTTGAGCGCGGCCAGGTCTACCTGCTCATCGGGCGCGCCGATCACGGCCATCACCGCGCCGACCGGCACGGGCTGGCCTTCTTCCACGATCCACCCCTTGATCACCCCGGCGGCGGGCGACTCGACCTCGACCGTGGCCTTATCGGTCTCGATCTCGGCGATGACTTCGCCCTTGTTGACGGTGTCGCCGTCTTTCTTGACCTTGCGCACGAGCGTGCCCTCGGCCATATCGAAGCCGAGTTTGGGCATGGGGACTAATTCAGGCATGGCAGGTTCCTTGAATGGCTACGCCAGCGGCTACAGCACGGCCTTCACGGCGGCGACCACGTCCGCGACGTTCGGGATGGCGCTCTTTTCCAGGTCCGCGCTGTAGGGCAGCGGCACTTCCTTCTGCGCCACGCGCTGGATCGGCGCGTCGAGATAGTCGAAGCACTCTTCGTAGATGCGGGCGGCCACTTCGGCGCCCACGCCATACGAGCGCCAGCCCTCTTCCACGATCACGGCCCGGTTGGTCTTCTTGAACGAGGCATACACCGGGTCGAGGTCGAGCGGGCGCAGGCAGCGCAGGTCGATCACTTCCACGTCGATGCCCTCGGCCTCCAACTGCTTGGCGGCCTTCATGGAGATCTGCAGCATCTTGGAGTAGGTGACCAGCGTCACGTCTTTGCCGGGGCGCTTGATGTCGCTCTTGCCAATCGGCACCAGCACATCGATGCCTTCCGGCACTTCGCCGCGCTCTTGGTACATGGTGGAGTGCTCAATAAACAGCACCGGGTCGCGCCCGCGAATGGCCGATTTGAGCAGGCCTTTGGCGTCGGCCGGGGTGGCCGGGGCTACGACTTTTAAGCCGGGGAAGTGGGCAAAGATCACATCGGGCGTCTGCGAGTGCGTGGCGCCGAGCTGCTTGCCGCCGCCGGAGGTGGTGCGGATCACAATCGGCGATTCGAATTGCCCGCCGAACATGGAGCGCACCTTAGCGGCGTGGTTGACGATTTGGTCCAGCGCCAGAAAGGCAAAGTTGATGGTCATCAACTCGGCCACCGGCTTCAGGCCGTTCATGGCCGCGCCCACCGCCGCGCCGATGATCACGCCTTCGGAAATCGGCGTGTCGCGCACGCGTTCGGGGCCAAAGTGATCGTAAAACCCCTTGGTGACGGCATAGGTGCCGCCCCACATGCCGACCTCTTCGCCCATGATGAGGACGTTGGGGTCGCGCTCCATCTCCTCCCATAAAGCCTGGGAGACCGCTTCGCGAATGGTCATGACTGGCATGGCTATATCCTGACCGTCCCTAAGCCGGCTGAGCCTGCGGCTCAGGCTCGGCGTAGATGTCGGTCCACAATTCTTCGGGGGGCGGGAAGGGCGATTCCTCGGCAAACTGCACGGCTTCGGCCACGATGGTTTCCGCCGCTTTTTCGAGCTGCTCGACTGCCGCCTGGCTCACGCCGTTTTCCAGCAGCACCTTCTCAAACTTGCCGATGGGGTCGTCGATCTGCCACTTGCGCACTTCATCCTGCTTGCGGTAGCGCTCGGGGTCGCCCATGGAGTGCCCGCGATAGCGATAGGTGAGCGACTCGAGGAAGAACGGGCCTTTGCCGCTGCGCGCGTGCGCAATGGCCTGCGCGGTGGCCTCATGCACGGCCAGCAGTTCCATGCCGTCGACGCGGGCATTGGGGATGCCGTAGCCCTCAGCCTTCTGGCGCATCTCCTGCACGGCCGAGGCGCGGTCAATCGAGGTGCCCATGCCATATTGATTATTCTCGCAGATAAAGACAATCGGCAAATCCCACACGGCCGCCAGGTTGAGCGCCTCGTGGAAGTAGCCGATATTGGTGGCGCCGTCGCCAAAAAAGCACAGCGTCACCGCGTCTTCATGGCGGTATTTGTTGGCCAGGGCAATGCCGGTCGAGAGCGCAATGTGCGCGCCCACAATGGCGTGTCCGCCCCAAAAGCGCAGGCGCTTGTCGGCCAGGTGCATCGAGCCGCCCTTGCCTTTGCAGCAGCCGGTGATCTTGCCGAGCATTTCGGCCAGCGCCACCTTGGGCTCCATGCCGCACGCCACCGCGATGCCGTGATCGCGGTAGGCCGTAATCACGTTATCCTGCGGCTGGCGCGCTGAAATGGCGCCCACGCCGGTGGCCTCTTGCCCAATATATAGGTGTAAAAAGCCACCGATCTTACCCTGCTGGTAGAGTTCGGCACACTTTTCCTCGAGATGGCGGATCACCACCATCTGTTGATACAGCCGTAAAAGTTCGGCCTGCTCCATCGGGCCTCCAGTTTGAGTCACTAACCTGGGAATCACGCGAACGTGTTCATTGCTGGGACAGCGGGATTATACCACTTGCCTTGCTTGAGTTTGCGCCTAAAACTTGCCTGACCCAATACCCAAAGAGGGCCAGCGCCGGCAGCGCTTTGGCGGCGTGCTGGGCCAGTGGCTGCCAGACCGGCTCCAGCGCAAAGGCGCGCAAATCGTGGTTGGCGGCAATCACCGGCTGTAGGCCGATGAAGCCAAACGGCGTGGGCAGCGCCAGCAGCAGCCACAGCCCGGCCAGCCCCCAGCCCGGCCGCGACCGGTAGGCCACGACCAGCGCCGGCAGCAGCATGACGTAGTGGTGCTCCCACACCTGCGGCGAGGCCAAGATGAAGGCCGCCAGCCAGAGCGACAGCAGCGCGGCCACCCCAACAGAAATAGGGCAGGCGGGTGCAGTGGGCCGCCGCCATGTGAGCGCCAGGCTCAGCCCGCCCACCGCGCCGATGACGGCCCATTGCGCTAGCCGTTGGGCCAGCGGCCCGGCCCCCAGCACCGCCAGCGCCTCGAACACCAACTGGCGGAAGCCCAAATTGCCGAGTTCGTGGCCGGCCACGCTGTTGCCAAAGTTGTTCAGCAGCAGGTCGCGGGCGTGGGCGGGGAAGACCAGGAAGTAGGGCAGGGTGGTCACCGCCACCAGGCCCAGCATCACCGCGATGGCCCGCCAGCGCCCCAGCCGCAGCCACAGCGGCGCGAAGACGACGGTGTTGATCTTCCAGAGCACACTGGCCGTCCACAACCCGTCGAACCGGCGGGCGTTGCCTCTAGCCAGCGGCTCGCCGGCGGCCTGGCGCGGCGGCCCGGCGACGGCCAGCAGCATGCCTAAGATCAGCGCCGCCTGGATCAGCGAGAACTGGCCCATAAACAGTTCCAGGTAAAAGGGCGTAAAGACCAGCCACATGGCCACCAACCGTGCGGCCAGGTCGGGGTCGCTGCGGGTGCGCCGCCAGGTCAGCGCCGCGCAGCCGAGCAGCGTGAGTTCCAGCAGCACCACCCAGGCTTTGTAGGCCGTCAGCGGCGGCAGCAGGCTCAGGCCCGCGCCCACGGTGTAGGCGACGACTGGCAGGTAACGGTAGGGCGTGAAGTACGGCACCACCACCGTCACGCGCGCCGGGTCGCCTTCGTAGATGTCCCAGCCGTGGCGCGCGTTGTAGCCTGCCTGGTAGATCGAGTAGAAGTCCAGCCCGCGCCCGCCGCTGAGCACCGTGGCGTCGAAGAAGTACGGCACCAGCGGCAGTTGCCAGCGCCAGCCCACCAGCAGCCCCGCGTGCAGCACGCCGGCGCAGATTGAGATGAGCCAGGAAGTGCGTTTCATGCGGCGGTGCTATGGGCAGGCGCGACAGACGTAGATGGTGATGGTTTCAAAGTACTGCCCAAATTCGCCGAGCGTCGCCAGCGGCCGGTACTGCGCGTCCAGCGCCGCCTGGATGCGCGCGTCAACGCCCAGGGCGGCTAACTGCCGCCGGTCGCCCGGTGTTAACAAGACCAGTTTCGCCACGTGCTGCTCCAGCGCGGCGGCCACCATGTCGGGCGACACGATGTGGAGCGCCAGGGCCTCCGCGGTGGTCACCTGTTGCACCGATGTATAGGAGAGGGCCAGTCCGGGCAGCACGTCGCGGTGCGCCTCCACCGCTACGGTAAGGGCTTCGATCGCCAACAGCCGATCGTCCGGCGCCGAATTGTCGGCCACTACTCGCGCCGCGGCCCGGATGACCTCCACCGGGGCGTTGGCGGGGTTCAACACCAGGTGAAGGGGAAAGTTCTGGATTAGCGCCGCGCCCAGGGTGACGGCCAGCAGACTCGCCCAGAGCACCCGCATTTGCCGACCGCCGGCCTGTTCCCACCCGCGCGCGACGCCAATCGCCAGCAGCGGCATGGCCGCGGCCACTGCCGGGACCATATACTCCAAGTGCCACTCGCCGGTAATCAGGTGGGACACTGCAAATAGCCCCAGGCTGAGGAGCATGAGCAGCGGCAGGCCCAACCGGCGCGCCGGCCGGCGGCCCAAGCTGTAGACAGCCGTGGTGACGCCGATCAAAGGCAAGTGGGGGCCAAAGCCGGTGGCAATCGCGGGCAGCCGAAAGGCCACCATCTCAGCTAATCGGCGGAGCGGTGTGGCCCCATGCCATTGATCCAAGTGCAGACCGAGCAAACTCCATTGAGTCGCGGCCGGGTTACGCGAGAAGAGGTAGAGCGCCGGCAGCCACAGCGCGGCGGCCCAGCCAGCCAGCGTCACGCGCGTTGGCAGCCCGCCCCGAACGGTCCACAACCCATAAAGGGCCACGGGCAGCCAAAACGCTGCCGCCGAGAGCCGCACGAGCGCTGCCAGCGTGGCAAACGTTAGCGCCAACGCCCAGCGCCACGGACTGCCGCCGGCGCGTGGCATGGCTAAAAAGGTTAGCGTGAACAACAGCGAGACGAGCCCGTACGTTTTGACGATGGTGTGGAAGTAGACGACGAAGGTAAAACTGCCGAGCAGCAGCGCCGCCACCGCCGCCGCCCGACGCCCGCCGTAGCGATGCGCCAGCGCCATGCCGGCCCCCAATTGCGCCAAGGCGAACGCCACGCTGGTCAGGCGCCCCACATAGATGCTCGGCCCAAACAGCACCTGCGGCAGGCCGAAAAGGTAGGGCAGCGCCGGCATCTGCACGTAGGCGAAGTCGCGGTAGGGCAGGGCTCCCTGCCAGACGCGCGCACTGGCATACAGATAATAGCCCTCATCGCCGTTGGGCTGGCCCAGTACGACGTGCGTGCCGGCTGAGAGCAGGTAGAGGCCCACCCCCAACCACAGGAAGGTGCTGGGCGTGAAGCGCGCGCTGAGGCGCTTGAGCCAGGGAATCAGGTGGCGGTCGGACATGCGGGCATGATACTCGAACTTCGGCGGTGGGCGGGCAACAAAAAGGCGGCGGTAGGTTTCTACCGCCGCCTGGGGTGTCTGAGCATTTGGGCTAGTACGTCGGCAAGGTGGTGTCCACCTCGCGCGCCCAGCCGTTGACGCCGCCCTTGAGATTCTTGAGCTTGCGGAAGCCGGCCGTGCGCAGCAGTTCCAGCGCCCGCGCCGAGCGGCTGCCGCTCTTGCACATCAGCACGATGTCCTCAGCCGAGTCCAACTCGTGCATGTGCGCCGCCAGTGTGCCCAGCGGGATGAGCTGCGCGCCTTCGATGTGCGAAATTTCCCACTCATGCGGTTCGCGCACATCAATGATGCGCAGATGGTTGCCATCGGCCAAGCGCGCCTGAAGCTCCTTGGGGGTGATGTCCCAGCCAGCGCCGGCGCTCTCGTCGTCGTGGTCGTGCCCCGGCACACCGCAGAACTCTTCGTAGTCGATGAGTTCCTTGATCGGCGCGTTTTCCGAGCAGATGAGGCAGCGCGGGTTTTTGCGCAGCTTCACTTCTTCCAGCGTCATGCCCAGGGCATCGTACAGCAGCAGCCGGCCGATCAGCGGCTGGCCGATGCCCAGGATGAGCTTGATGGCCTCAGTGGCCTGGATGGTGCCGATGGTGCCGGGCAGCACGCCCAGCACGCCGCCCTCGGCGCAGGAGGGCACCAGGCCGGGGGGCGGGGGCTCGGGGAACAAGCAGCGGTAGCACGGCCCTTCCTTGGCGTAGAACACCGAGGCCTGGCCCTCGAAGCGGAAGATGCTGCCGTAGACATTCGGCTTGCCCAGCAGCACGCACACATCGTTGGTCAGGTAGCGCGTGGGGAAGTTGTCGGTGCCGTCGATGATGATGTCGTACGGCCGCGCGATCTCAAAGGCGTTTTCCGAGGTGAACGGCTCGTTGTAGGTCACCACTTCAATGTCGGGGTTGATGTCCAGCAGCCGCGCCTTGGCTGAGTCGACCTTCAGATGGCCGATACTGGCGGTGCCGTGCACCACCTGGCGCTGCAAGTTGCTGGCGTCGACCACGTCGTAATCGACCAGGCCGATCTTGCCGATGCCGGCGGCGGCCAGGTACATGCCCAGCGGCGAGCCCAGCCCGCCCGTGCCGATCAGCAAGATGCTGGCGGCCTTGAGCCGCTTCTGCCCGGCCAGGCCCACCTCGGGCATGATCAGGTGCCGGCTGTAGCGGCTGATTTCGGAGTGCGATAAATCGACCGCTTGCGGATCGATGCGTTCCAACGTCAAACTCATGTCTCTACCTCTCTATCCCTGCTCAGGCGGGGCTAGTCCACCCGGACCGGCGCGACCTCGGCGTCGGCCGCGGCATTCACCGCCGGGCCGGACACCGTCGCTTCAATTTGGCGCTGTAACTTCTCTTTGCTGGTCAGCCCGTGGTTAATGCTGCGCGGGGTCCCTTGCGCATCAATCACAAACGTCGTCGGCACCGACAGCACGCCCCAGTAGTCCGCCACGGCCGTGTCCACCGTCGCGTCAATTTCCACAATCTGCACGCCGCCCGCGCCCAGGTCAGCTTCGAGCCGCTGCAGGGCCGGCTTCTGCGCGGTGCGGCACACCAAGCAGTCGGGCGTGGTGAAGTACAGCACCGCCGCCACACCGGGCCGGGTGCTTTCCAGGCCGCGCAGCACAGTGCCGCGCGCCTGCCCCAGCCGGCGCAGTTGAATGCGGTTCCAGGCCCAATAGGCCGCTATGCCGAGCGCAATGAGGGCCGCCGCCAAGAGGGCGCGGGCCAAATAGTCCGTCGCCATGGCTTAGGTGCCCTTCGGCCGCATGCCGGGGAAGGTGCCGGGCGGCGGAGTCTTGGCAAAGCCGGGAAGGTTCAGCCGCGCCAGCCAGTAGTAGACCGCGCAGCCGGCGCAGAACCCCAGGAACAGGTTGAGCGAGGCCAGCGCGATGACGAGCCACACCAGGCTCCAGCCGATGACGGCCTGGCCCACGGCCAGCAGCAGCACGGCCAGGCCCAGCACCACCGCGCCAAAGCCCTGCGCGAACACATGCGGCTCGGGGTTGTCGTTGAGCACGTCGGGCTTCACCCAGCCGCGCGGGCGCAGCAGGCCGGTGTAGACGACTTTGAAGCCCGGCTGCTTCCGCAGCGAG
>JAYUUW010000031.1:0-5976 GCA_043754665.1 Anaerolineales bacterium
CGGTCGGGCCGACGCTGGCGGCGGCCTGGGCCTGGGGCCAGCCGCAACTGGCCGCCCTGGCCGGCCGCATGACCGGCTCGCTCCGCGCCGCCGAGGTGCCCGACCTGCCGCCCATCCTGCGCCAACTCATCAGCCCGCCGCCAACTGCTCGGCCAGCCAACGCCGCCAAACCCGGCGAAGGGTCACTCGCGCAAGCGCTGGCGCAGGCCTCCGAGCGCCACCGCACTGAGCTTCTTCTGCAAACGCTCCGGACCATCACGGCGGAGCTATTGGAATTGCCAGCCGCCGAGGCCGTTGACCCGGAACGTCCGCTGCGCGAGTTGGGGCTAGACTCGCTGCTGGCGGTCGAGTTGCGCAATCGGCTGGCGCGCCTGCTCGGGCAGCCGCTGCCGGCGACGCTGCTGTTCGACTATCCGACCCTCGCCCGCCTGGCCGCGCACCTCCTCACCACCGTGCTCGGGCTTGGGCTTGAGCGGCCTGCGCTCGTTGAGCCGCCGCCCCCGGCCAGTGTTGGGTTGGAACCGATCGCGATTGTAGGGGTCGGCTGCCGCTTCCCAGGCGGCTCTGATACGCCCGAGGCCTTCTGGGAACTATTGCGCGACGGCGTGGATGCGGTGCGCGAAGTGCCGGCCGACCGGTGGGATGTGGACGCCTACTACGATCCTGATCCCGCCGCGCCCGGCAAGATGAGCACGCGCTACGGCGCCTTCCTCGACGCAGTGGACCAGTTCGACGCTGAGTTCTTTGGCATCGCCCCGCGCGAGGCGATGGCCATGGATCCGCAGCAGCGCCTGCTGCTCGAAGTCAGTTGGGAAGCCCTAGAGCGCGCCGGCCTGGCTCCTGCGTCACTGGCCGGCAGCCGCACCGGTGTCTTCGTCGGCCTCTCGACCACCGACTATGCCCAACTGCAAATGGCGTCCGGCAGCGCCGAAGACATGGACATCTATTTCGGCACCGGCAGCGCCATTAGCGTGGCGGCCGGCCGGCTGTCATATGTGCTGGGGCTGCAAGGGCCGAGCATGGCCGTTGACACGGCCTGCTCCTCCGCCCTGGTCGCCGTGCACCTGGCCTGCCAGAGCCTGCGCTCCGGCGAATGCAATCTGGCGCTGGCCGGCGGCGTCAACGCCATCTTGACGCCCATGGCCACCATCAACTTCTCCCGCGCGCAGATGATGGCGCCCGACGGGCGTTGCAAGACGTTTGACGCCGCGGCGGATGGCTATGTGCGCGGTGAAGGCTGCGGCGTGGTCGTGCTCAAGCGCCTGAGCGAAGCCCAGCGGGATGGCGACCCGATCTGGGCCGTGGTGCGCGGCTCGGCTGTCAACCAAGACGGCCGCTCGAATGGGCTGACCGCCCCCAACGGCCCGGCGCAAGAGGCGGTCATTCGCGCGGCTGTGGCGCAGGCCGGCGTCGCCCCCGCCATGATTGGGTACGTCGAGGCCCATGGCACGGGCACGGCCCTGGGCGATCCCATCGAAATGCAGGCGCTGGCCGCCGCGCTGAGTGACGGCCGCGGCCCTGACCAACCGCTGTGGGTCGGCTCGGTGAAGACCAACGTGGGTCACCTGGAAGCCGCCGCCGGCATGGCCGGGCTGATCAAGACCGTCCTGGCGCTCCAGCAACACACCATCCCCGCCCACTTACATTTCCAGCAGCCTTCGCCCCACATCCCTTGGGCCGACCTGCCAGTGACCATCCCCACCCAAACCCGCCCCTGGCCGGCGGGGTCGGGCGCGCGCCTGGCCGGGGTCAGCGCCTTTGGCCTGAGCGGCACGAATGCGCATGTGGTCTTGGCCGAGGCTCCGCCCGCCGTGCCACAGCCAGAGGCCCAACCAGTTAGCACCGAACGCCCGCGCCACCTGCTCGCCCTGTCGGCCCGCAGCCCGGAGGCGCTCCGGCAGGTGGCGCGGCGCTGGGCCGATTTCGTCGCGGCGAACCCTCACACGGCGCTGGCCGACCTGTGCCACACCGCCGCGGTCCGCCGCACGCATTTTGATTATCGCCTGGCGCTCACTGTCGAGACGCTGGCGGAGGCGCATGACCAGCTTGTCGCGTTCGCGCAGGCTGAGCCTGCGGCGCAGTCGGGGCGCGGCCGGTCGGCTGGGGTGAAGGCGCCGCGTGTCGCCTTCCTCTTCACGGGTCAAGGCGCGCAGCTTGCCGGCCTGGGGCGCCAGCTCTATGCCACCCAGCCCACCTTCCGCCGCGCCCTCGACCGCTGCGCCGAGGCCCTCCAGCCGCTGCTCGATCAGTCGCTCCTCACCTTGCTCTACGGCCCGGCTGACAGCGCGGCGCTGCTCGCCCAAACCCGCTATGCGCAGCCCGTGCTCTTCGCGCTCGAATGGGCATTGGCTGAATTGTGGCAAAGCTGGGGCGTGGCGCCGGGCGCGCTGCTGGGCCACAGCCTGGGCGAGTATGTGGCCGCGTGCCAGGCCGGCGTTTTCAGTCTGGAAGCGGCCTTCCGCCTGGTCGTGGCCCGCGGCCAGCTAATGGAGACGACCGGCCCCGGTGCGATGCTCGCCGTCTTCGCCCCGCCGGAGCGTTTGGCGCCTGCGCTGGCCCCGCACGCCGCCACCGTCTCCATTGCCGCGATCAACGGTCCGTCGGAGACGGTGCTATCCGGCCAGCGCGAGGCGGTGGCGGCCGTCCGCCAGGCGCTCGTCTCCGAGGGCCTCTCCTGCCGGCCGCTCCCCGTGCCCTACGCCTTCCACTCGCCGCTGCTTGACCCTGTGCTTGACCCGTTGGCGGAGGCCGCGGCCGGGGTGGACTATCAGCCGCCGCAACTGACGGTGATCACCAATCTCACGGGCGCGGCCGCCGCGGAGGGCGATCTGACGACGCCGGCCTACTGGCGGCGGCAGGCGCGTGCGCCGGTCCTGTTCGGCCCCGGCCTCGAGACGCTCCGCGCCGCGGGCTACACGGTCTTCATCGAGATTGGGCCGCAGTCCACGCTGCTGCGGCTGGGCCAGCGCCTCCCCGAGGCCGAGCAGGCCCTCTGGCTGCCGACGCTCGACCCGGCGCGCGACGACTGGTCGCAGCTCTTGGACAGCCTGGGCCGGCTGTATGTCGCCGGCGTCGAGGTGGATTGGCGCGCGTTCGACCAGGACTACGGACCACGCCGGCGCCTCGTGCTCCCCACGTATCCCTTCCAGCGGGAGCGCTACTGGTTCAAGTCCAAACCGCCGTTGCCCACCCCTGTTCCGCCGGCCCGGCGCACCCTGCTGGGGAAGCGCCTCAGTTCGCCGGTGATGCCGGCCACAGTCTTTGAAGCGGTGAACAGCGCGGCCTCGCCCGAGTTCCTCGGCGATCACCGCATCGGCTCGACCGTCGTCATGCCCGGCGCTGTTTACGCCGTGCTGATGTTGGAGGCGGCGCGTCAGGCGTTCCCCGCGCGCGCGGTCGAGCTCAGTGAGATGCAGTTCGTGGAAGCGCTGCTGTTGCCCGACGGCCACGCCCGCACGACGCAGGTGATCGTCACCGCCGACGGCCCCAGCGCTGCGCACCTTCAAATCTACAGCCAGCCCGAGCCTGCCCCGGAGGATTCGCCCTGGACCCTGCATGCCCAGGCCACGGCCGGCTTGTTGGAGGTTGAGGCCCCAGCGGCCGCCATACCCTCCGTAGAGTCGATCGCCGCGCGCTGCGCGCAGGTGGTGCCCGGGACGGACTTTTACGCGCAAGCCGCTGCACGCGGGCTGAACTTTGGCCCTCACTTCCGCTGGCTCGCGCAGCTCCGGCGCGGCCCGGATGAAGCCCTCGGCTATTTGCGCCCGGCGCCGCCGCTCATGCTGCTCGACGGCAGCCCGCTCCATCCCGGCCTCGTTGACGCCTGTTTCCAACTGCTGGCCGCCGCCGCGCCCGCCGGCCCCGATCAATCCGTCGCCATCCCCGCCGGCTTCGAGCGCCTGCGCCTGCACCACCCAGCCGAGGGGCCGCTGTGGGGCTACGCTCAGTTGACCCCGGTGAATGGCTCTGACCCAGGGCTGCTCGTCGGCGACGTGCGGATTTTTGGATCGCTCGGGCCGGTGCTGACGCTGGAGGGACTGCGGATCAGGCACGTGCCTCGCCGGGCCCTTGTCGCCGATGCCGTGCGGCGCGACTGGTTGTACGAACTGGCCTGGACGCCGGTCGAGAAACCGGCTGCCTCACCGGCCGCGGTTGAACCAGCCGGAACCTGGCTGATCCTGGCCGACCAGGGCGGTCAGGGCGATCAGTTGCAGCGGCTGTTGGCCGAGCGCGGCCAGCGCAGTGTGCTGCTCCTCCCCGGCGAGGGCGTTAGGGCCGACGGCGACCGGCGCTGGCGGGTCGCGCCGGAGCGGCGGGAGGATTTCGCGCACGTGCTCCGCGCGGCCCTGCCGGCCGGCGAAACCTGGCGCGGCGCTGTGCATCTCTGGGGCCTCGACGCGCTGGCTTCCGATAGCGACACCCTCGCGAACGATCAGGCCCTGATCTGCGCCAGTGCGCTTCACCTCACCCAGGCGCTGGCCGCCGCGCGCGGGACGCCGCGCCTCTGGCTCGTGACAGCCGGCGCCCAGTCACTCGCCGCCGCGCCGTCGAGCAGCGCGCCCGTGCCCGCGGCGTTGTGGGGCTTCGGCCGCACGCTGGCGGTCGAACAACCAGAGCTCTGGGGCGGCCTGATCGATCTTGACCCCCGCGATCCCAACTCCTACGCCGCCGATCTCGTGAGTGAAATGCTGGCGCCCGATGCCGAACGACAGATTGCGTACCGGCGCGGGCAGCGCTATGCCGCGCGCCTGGAGCGCCAGCCTGCGCTCGATGAGGCCGCACCCGGCCAGCCCCTGCGCCTGCGCGCCGAGGGCACCTACCTGATCACCGGCGGCCTGGGCGGCTTGGGCCTGGCGCTGGCGCGCCGGCTGGCCGAACGCGGCGCGCGCCACCTGGTATTGGTGGGCCGGCAGGCGCCTTCGGCGTCGGCACAGGCCGCCATCACATCCATTGAAGCCCTGGACGTGCAAGTGCTCGTTCTGCGTGCCGACGTGGCCGAGGCAAAGGACATCGCCGCAGTGCTGGCCCAGGTCGCCCAGGCGCTGCCGCCCCTGCTGGGCGTCTTCCACGCGGCTGGCGTGCTCGATGATGGTGTCCTCAGCCAGCAAACGTGGCCTCGGTTTGCCGAGGTCTTGTGGCCCAAGCTGGCCGGCGCCTGGAACCTCCATCACCTCACCCGCGCTATTCCCCTCGACTGCTTCGTGCTATTCTCATCGGCGGCGGCGCTGCTGGGGTCGCCGGGCCAGGCCAGCTATGCCGCGGCCAATGCCTTCCTAGATGCGCTGGCGCATCAGCGCCGGGCGCTGGGGCTGCCGGCCCTGAGCCTCAATTGGGGGCCGTGGGCCGGCGCGGGCCTGGCGCGCCACAGCGATAGCGCGCGCCGCTGGGCCGCGATTGGGCTCGCGCCCATCGACCCGCCGGCCGGGCTTGATGCGCTCGAATATTTGCTGCAGCGGCCAGGGTCGGTCGCGGTCGCGGTCTTGCCGGTCGACTGGCCGCAGTTTTCGCGGCAGTTCCCAGCCGGCAGCCCGCCGCTCTTGGCCGCGTTCACCGGGCCGGCCGTGACGCCAGAAGCAACCGGCGCGGTCGCCGCGCGGCTGGCCGTAGTGCAGCGTCTGTTGGCCGCCGCCCCAGACCGCCGCCTGGATCTGCTGGTCGGCCATGTGCGCGAGCAGGTGCTCGCGGTGCTCAACCTGCCGCCCGCCGCTGCGCTCAATCTACACCAGGGCCTCTTCGAGCTCGGCATGGACTCGTTGACCGCGCTCGAGGTCCGCAATCATTTGCAGTACAGCCTCGGCCTGGCGCTCCCGGCGACGGTCGTCTTCGAACATAGCACCATCGTGGCGCTGGCGACTTACCTCCAGGCGATGTTGACGCCGCCCCCACTGCCCGCGGCCCCGCCCGTCAGCGCTGAGAACATAGATCCGGAACTGGCCCGGCTGCTGGCGGAGGTCGAGGCGCTCTCGGACGGCGAGG
>JAYUUW010000032.1:0-4615 GCA_043754665.1 Anaerolineales bacterium
TTTCTTCGCGGAAGCGGGTGTAGGCGGTGAAGATGTCGGGGAGGTGGAGGCGGATGAGGGGCCAGGCGGCGGCGTAGGCGTGGCCCTGGTGAAGGGCGAGGGGCCGGGTGAGGACAGGGTCGAGCGGGTCGGGTAGTAGCTCGGCCAGGGCCTGGGTGGGGGGGAGGGCGGGCAGGTTGGTGTTCATGAGGGGGATGGTATAGATAAATTGTTCTACTTCAAAGAGGGAGTTTTGAGGGGGTTTTCGAGGGAAAAAGAGGGGGGCTCAGGGGACTCGGGGGAGTCGGGGGGTGGGACGGCGCAGGAGGGAGGTGGGGGCGATTGGTTTGGGGGACGACCTAACCCCCGGCCCCTTCCCGGAGCGGGAGGGGGTGACTTTTTGATTGTGGATTGGGGAGAGGCAGGACGGGGCGGGTGGGAGGGAGGGTTGGTCGCCCTTATCCCCGGCCCATCCCGCGCTGAGTACAGCGGGCGCGGGGAAGGGTGACTTTATGAGGGAGGGTTGGGGCGAGGCAGGACGGGCGGGTGGGAGCGGCGGGTTGGTCGCCCTCACCCCGGCCCTCCCTGGTGCGGGGTGGGTGACTGTGTGAGCGGAGGGGTGAGGAGGCGCCTACAGCTGAGGGCACGGGTAAGCGGCTTAGCTGTGCTGTATTGGCACTCATTATTTCAACGTATACCGTATTCTTCAGACACAACAAACTCCTTGACACGCACATGAGTGCTTGACGGGGCCT
This sequence comes from Anaerolineales bacterium, assembly GCA_043754665.1. GTDB lineage: Bacteria > Chloroflexota > Anaerolineae > Anaerolineales > UBA6663 > JADZEK01. Next base: position 735 of record JAYUUW010000032.1, read on the forward strand.
CTGTCGCTTGGGTATGCTGAGGTTTGCTTCGCGTCCACTTGTGGCTGAAGAGGCTGATGACAAATAAGCAAAAAACGAAACGTTGGCTGTGGGTAACCATGCGCTTGGTATTTCTCGTGGGGGCCGCCGGCCTGGCTATTTGGTTTCAGCATAGTCAGTGTTGTACGGAAACGACCAGTGTTACGTGGCTGGCCGAAGGGGGCGTCGTAAGTTTGGAATTCAATCCCGCAGGGACAATCTTGGCTTCGGCCGAGGCCATCAGCCAAGACCCGCAAGAAACAGAGTATGCCGTCCGGCTGAGGAAATTCCCGGACGGGCAAGTTGCGCAGACCCTGGAAGGACGATTGAAGGAAGTTTACGACTTGACCTTTAGTCACGATGGCAGTTTGATTGCCGCAGGTGACAGCGCAACTGATATTCATGTTTGGAGAGTCCGGGATGGACATTTGCTATTCGTTTTGACGGCGCATACCGCACCCGTACAGCAAGTGGCTTTTAGTGCCGATGATTTGAGCTTGGCCTCGGTGGGAGAAGATAACAGCGTCCGGCTATGGGATATGCAGGATGGCAACGAAGTCACTGTGTACAACGGCCTAGATAGCGGCTGCGTCTCGCAAACCGCGTTCTCCAGCGCGGGTCAATTGATCGCAAGTCGGAACGGGGCAGGTGTTATTACAATCGCGCAGTTCAGCAATCCACAAGTAATCAAAACGATTACAGGACAAAGATTGGGTTGGTGCCGGGATTTCAAAAAGAACGATTTGATCTTTGCTCCGAACAATGCGTTCTTGTTATCGCTGGACGTTGGGACCGAAATAGGCTATGGGGTCAACTCAACTATGCGGTTATGGCGAATTAGTGATGGCAATTTGATGGCCACCTTTCTAGGCCATACTGACAACATTGAGAGCGTCGCATTTAGCCCAGATGGGGGACTGTTAGCTTCGGCGAGTGGCATTCCATATTTCTGGGCGCACACCCGGGGCGATCTGGATATTCGGGTCTGGAGCATTGCGGATGGAAAATTGGTGACCACGTTTCGCAACGCCCATCGCGGGGCTATTCTCGGGTTGGTATTCAGCTCAGATGGACACTCGCTAGTTTCCGGTGGCGTAGACGGAAGAATAAGAGTGTGGTCGATTAAGTAGCAGGAGCAGACGGCGACACAGCCACGGCGACGGCGAGGTTGAGGGGGGTGGCGGTGCTAGCCGGGCGCGGGTGGCCGGCTCGGCGACCAACGCGAGTATGGTGAGCTGGGAAACAACTGGCAGCACTGTCCGCGTATTCGCCCAACTCTGACTTCCGACCTCCCACCTCCCGCCGCTTCATCGCGGCTTCATCTACCTCTGCTACACTACCTGCCGAGGCAGGAGGCACCCGCATGCGGATATTAATGGTCGAAGACGAGCCGCACATCGCCGCGTACGTTAAGCGCGGCCTCACTGAGCAAGGCTACGCCGTCGACACGGCCGCCACCGGGCGCGCGGCGCTCGATTGGGCCGCCACGGTCACCTTCGACCTGATCGTGCTCGACCTGCTGCTGCCCGAACTCGACGGCCTGTCGGTCTGCCGCGCCCTGCGCGCCCGCCAGGTGCGCACCCCCCTGCTCATGCTCACCGCGCGCGACACGGTCGACGACCGCGTGGCCGGGCTAGACGCCGGCGCCGATGACTATTTGGTCAAGCCGTTCGCCCTCAAAGAACTGCTGGCGCGGGTGCGGGCGCTGACCCGCCGCGCCGCCGACGCCCCCAAGGCCGCCGTGCTGCAACTGGCCGACCTCACCCTCGATACGCTCACCCACCGCGTCAAGCGCGGCGCGACGCCGATTGAGTTGACGGCGAAAGAGTACGCCGTGCTCGAATGCCTGCTGCGCGCGCCCGACCAGGTGCTCACCCGCACCATGATCGCCGAGCATGTCTGGAATTACGACGTCTACAACCAATCGAATGTCGTGGATGTCTACATCCGCAACCTGCGGCGCAAGCTAGATGACGGCCACGACCCCAAGCTCATTCACACCGTGCGCGGCGCGGGTTACCGGCTCTCAGCCAGCGCCGAGGAACCGGCCTGACATGGCCCGGCTGAACACCCTGCGCGTGCGCTTTGCCGTGTGGACGGCCGGCCTGCTGCTGGTGCTGCTGGCGGCCTTCGGCGGTTTTGTGTACCTGGCGCTGGAGCGCGGGCTGGCGAACGAGATCGACCAATCGCTGCGGCTGACCGCGGCCCAGGCCGTGGCGGCCGTGGACGCCGAAGCCGGGCTGATCATCTTGGCCGGCGGCGTGCCCGAACTAGAAACCGGCCCCGTGCTGCGCGACAATGCCGTGACCTTGCGCCTGCTCGACCCGCAGGGCCAAACGCGCGCCGCCTTTGGGCCGTACCAGGCCTGGGCCGTCGCCCCCACCGACCTGGCCGCCGCGCTGGCGCAGCAGTCCATCTTCTCCACGCCCGCCGATCCCACCCAGGCCGAGGCCGTGCGCTTCTACACTACTCCCATCGTCAGCCACGACCAGGTCATCGCCGTGCTGCAAGTGGCGCAAAGCCTGGGCCCTCTGCGGGCGACGCTCAACCGGCTGCTGACGGCCATGCTGGCGGGCGGCGCGCTGGCGGTGGCCGTGGCGGCGGGGGGGGGCTATGCCCTGGCGGCGCGGGCGCTGCGGCCGATTGACCACATCACCCACACGGCGCGGCACATCTCGACCGAGGATCTCTCGGCCCGGCTGGGGCTGCCGGCCACGCCCGATGAGGTGGGGCGGCTGGCGGCCACGTTCGACCACATGCTGGCGCGCCTGGAGAGCGGCTTTCAGCGCGAGCGCCAGTTCACCGCCGACGCCTCGCACGAGCTACGCACGCCGCTGGCCGCCATGCAGACCATCCTGAGCGTCATTCGCGCTGAGCGGCGCACGCCGGAAGATTACGAACAGGCCCTGAGCGATCTGGCCGAGGACGCCGACCGGCTGCACCGCCTGATCGAAGACCTGCTGGTCCTGGCCCGGCGCGAGGGTCCCGACCCGGCCGCGTTCGGACCGGTGGATGTCTCGGAGCTGCTGGAAGCGGTGGGTGACTCACTGCGGCCGCTGGCCGAGGCCAAGGGCCTGACGCTGACCAGCCTGGTGCCGCCGGGGCTAGCGCTCAGCGGCGACAGCGATCAGCTCATCCGGCTGTTCGTCAACCTGCTGGATAACGCCATCAAGTACACCGCGCAGGGTGGCATTACCGTGCAGGCCGGCGCGACCGCCGCGCAAGTGACCGTGGTGGTGACCGACACCGGCCTCGGGATGGCGCCCGAACACTTACCGCATATCTTCGACCGCTTCTACCGCGCTGACGCCGCGCGCACCGCCGGCCGCGCGCCTAGCGCCGGGCTGGGCCTGGCCATTGCGCTGGCGATTGCCCGCGCCCACCACGGCCGCCTGACCGCCACCAGCGTCCTGGGCCAGGGCAGCCGGTTTGAAGTCGCGCTGCCGGTCTCACCGCCGGCCGTTTCATCCTGACTTCATGGCCACTTCATCTCGCTCCGCTATCTTAGACTTACCGCCGCAACGCTAACCGGGCGGCCTAGCTGAGAAATGGGAGCTGAGACCATGAAGATCAATCGTTTTGTGGCGCTGGCGGCCATCGCCGTGCTGGTGGTGGGGGCCATGAGCGCCTTCGCGCTGCGCACGTTCGCCCAAACCGCCCCACCCGCCGCCCCGACCCAAGACTGCGCGGCCGACCAGGCCGATGACGCGGCCGAGGCCGAGGGCCAGGAAGCCGCCGACACCGACGCCGGCGAGGCTGAGTGTGATGACGGCCAGGCCGACGCCCAAGAGACTGAGACCGAGGACGACGGCGCGGAGGCGCAAGACCAAGCCCCGGCCGGCACACCGGCGATCACCGCCGAG
>JAYUUW010000033.1:0-2022 GCA_043754665.1 Anaerolineales bacterium
CAGGGCCGAGTGGGTCCGAGTTGCGGATTCCTCACCGGCCAAGAGGGAGCGCTAGGCCAAAATACCTGAGGCCGGGTTCGGAATGACAAATCCGGCGGGCGGGCGACGGCTGGTGACTGGTTGAGCCGAGGGTGCTGGCGCGTAGCGCCATGCACGCTTCGAAACCCAACAAAGGACGTTGGGCAGGTGTGACAGGTAAAAGGGGCTGGTCGGTCAGCGCCGTGCAAATTAGGTGCGATTGCCCTGGCCCACCCGTAGAGTGCGCTAGTCGCCCGGCTCGACGAAGTCGGTCGGCAGGTTGGCGAGGGCGGCGGCCGGGCCGGTGTAGTACAGCGCGGTGGAGGCCGGGGCCAGCTCGACGTTGAACGCGGCGGTGTTGAGCGACAGCGCGCGGTTGCTGAACAGGTCGAACACCACTTCCACCGGCTGCGGCAGTTGGAAGGTGCGCGGCCCGCCCGAGACGGTGTGGACGCTGAGCAGGCTGGGCGTGGCGTAGAGCACATCGCCCTGGTCGTTGTACAGGTGCGCCCCGGCGTGGCGGGCAATGCCGCGCAGCACCGCCGGCGGCACCGTCGGCGTGGCCACGTACACCGAGTTGAACGGCTGGGCGGCGGCGGCGGGCTGGTAGGCCTTAATGCCCAACCCCGGCTGGCAGCGGCCCAGGCCATAGACCACCTCGCCCAGCACGCGCGCGGCCGGGTCGGCCAGGTGGAAGATCGGCGCAATGCTGCGGTTGGTGCCCCAGAACAAATCTTGCGGCACGCCCTGGGTGATGGGGTGGCGGAAGTCGGTGAGGTGCATGAACGGCGACCAGTAGCTGCCGCCCTGCCCGAAGGTGAAGCCGGTGAGGTCGGTCATGTTGGCGTGGCCCAGCGGCGCGGCGGCGTCAGAGTTGATATAGCCGGGCGCATAGAACCACAGCGCGGTGCGCCCGCCCCGCCCCAAGACTTCATGCAACTGGCGGCGGCGCTGGTCGTTGAGGTGGAAGGCGTTGAGGAAGATGTAGAGCTTGTAGTCGGGCAGGCGGTCTTCCAGCAGATCGTTCAGCAGGTACAGGTCGTGCGGCGCGCCGAAGCGGTTGAGCGTGACCACGCGCTGATGCGCGATCAGCGGCAGGTCCAGATCGTTGCGGTTGGCCTCGTAGTGGTACGACTCGTCATCGAGGAAAACGGCCACATCGGCGCTGGGCCGGCGGTCGAGGTCGAGCGCCCACACGCCCAGGGCGTGGTAGCGCGGGTGCCAGCGCCGCACCTCCGGCAGAATGCGCGGGTCTTCCACAAAGTAGCTGCTCTCCAGCCAGGTGATGCCCAGGCCGTGCGTCAGGCACTGCGCAAAGTTGCGCTGGTAAATGGGGATGGACTTGTCCTTGGGCTGCATGCGGCCCTGCGGCTCGAAGTTGTTGTGCATGAGGCTGTCTTCTTCAAAGAAGTAGAGCTTACCGTGCACGCGCAGGCTCTCGGTGGGCTGCATGGGCAGGCCATCGCCGCCCAGGCCGCGGAAAGCGTAGCTGTAGGGGCTGACGAAGAAGTCAATGTCGGGCGAGCGCAGGGCCTTGGCCAAACCCAGGTGGCCGCTGCGCTGCACCGTGGAGACTTCAGCGCTTTCCTTGTCGCCCTGGCCGTCGTTGAAGAAGCTGTTGTTCCAGGCCAGCTCCATGATGTAGCCGAAGAACGCGCCGGTGAGCTTGTCGCCGCCTGTCGCTTCTTTGACGGCGTGGCACATGCTCAGCAGCGCGTCGGCGGCGGTCTCGGCGTAGCACTCGTAAAAGTCGATGGTCTGGCGCTCGTGGCGCGGGTCGCGGAACTGGTAGTGCGTGGCGGCGGCCTGCGTCGGGCCGGAGGGCACCTCGGCCGTGGCGAGCGTGACCGCCGGGTCGTTCCAGGCGGTTTGCAGCGCGGCGTCGGTGGGGTACTTGGCGCGCAGCCAGCTCTGGAACTGCGCCCGCATGGCCGGGCTAAAATCGCCGGAGGGCGGGCTCATGGACGACCAGTCTTTGATCCACTCGCCGCAGGTGCCGGTGGC
>JAYUUW010000034.1:0-15002 GCA_043754665.1 Anaerolineales bacterium
AAGGTGGGCAGCACGCAAAAGAAGGATGGCTTCCTGCGGCCAGCGGGCGCCATGGTGGGGTATGGCGATATCAAATTTATCACGCCCATTATCCATACCACGTTCCAGCACCCGATCCAGGAGGGTGATACTGGGACGCCAGATTTTTGGATGTACGCCGAAATTCAACTGATGACGGACGACATGAACGCGAAGAAGATGGGGGCCGGCGGCCACACGTTTTACGACGTGACGCGCGAGGCGAAGGAAATCAAGCACGACACCGAGCACCCCCCGCGGGAGTCGACCTGGAAGATCAAGCCGAACGAGAATACCGGTGGCCCGACCACGAAACTGCTTTCGAAGAAGCACGAGCCCGACCTGGCGCGCGGCCTCAACGTGCGAGAGTTGGCGACTGTGCGGGCCAAGCTGGCGGAGTTGGCGCAAGGTAAAGAGATTGAGTTGACGAAGCAGGAGTATGAGGGCCTCATGCTGGCCGGCGAGCTCGTCTACCGCAAGGAGCGGGTGGCCGGGAACATCGAACGGCAGGGTATGGGCGCCGGGGGCGGCGCCAAGCCCCCGAAGGTGTAAGTGGGGCGTAGATAATTTGGCCGCCCGGACTGGGCGGCCTTTTTTGTTGCGGCGCGTGGGGCCGGGGCGCGTTGAGCGCCGCGACGTATTGCCCGTCGCGCAGACCGAGCTGGAGCCGCCCTATCGCGTCATCATCCACAACAACAACGCTCGCAACCACATACAAGGTCATCGGCTTTTCGCAGTGGTTACCGCTGCCCCGCTTGGAGCGGCAAAAGCAAGTCGCATAACATACTGAAAACCATTGAGCCGCAGGACAACTTTGCGGTTCCATTTGTTTGGCCTTTTCTCACGTGACTATTAATATATTAGACTCTATCGGAAATAACGACATTGCCATATCAAAAGACCCAGAAAACACGTGCTTCATGAACACAGAAGCTTATTTTCGATAGAGTCTATTGTGAGTCGGAGAATGTTCGCATCGCTAGATATCGGGGAAGACATGGCGCCCAACAAATCCAGTCCACTAACCAGACGACTCACCAAATTGTTGATTGCCGGCTATGAGAGTGCAATCAGAGACTTTGTCGCAGCCGAAATCAGCAAACAATTCCTTTCTCATGGGCTCAGCCTTGGTCATGACCAAAGCATAAAAGCGGCGAGTGAGCTGTTGAGCAGAAAAATGGATCGTCTCAACCTTGAGCTAAACGACGAGCAAACGGCAGCCTTGCGAGCCCACAATGACGGAGAGCTTCCGCAAATAACGGTTGATTTGCAAAGCGTCGGCGAGAAAGCAGATAGGCTGGAAATAGCTCTGCCAAGCATTATCACAAAGGTAATGGCCGAAACCACAAACAATTTGGCGTCGGTCCTCGTGGAGAAGTGGAAGGCCAACGTCAAGGAGGTTGTCGGCTCACTACGACAGGAGCAGTCCGAGTTCACTGAAATTCTTACTGGACGTTGGGGGGCAGCACTTGACAGGCTTGATGCCCTAATTGATCTTGTCTCCGAAATAGGTGGTGAACAACACCAAGAAGCCTTGCAGAAAAGAGCCATTGACAACGACGCAAATCTAGAGGCTGCTTTCTTGCTCCACATTCGCGCTTGTCAGGTTGCACGGGAGGTCTTGGCGCTACTGAGAGCAGGCCTTCCTGACGGGGCTATCGCGCGTTGGCGTACCCTTCATGAGCTAGCTGTTACAGCCTCCTTCATCCAAAAGCACGGAGCACATATCGCCAGGCGATTTCTTGACCACGCGGATGCTCAGACCTATCGGGCAGCAAAGCAATACCAAGAACACTGCGTCAAACTCGGCCGGCCACCGCTAACCCCGGACGAAATGCGGCCCCTTGAAGTTCGGCAGGATGAGTTGATTCGCAGCTACGACAGCGCCTTCATGAAAGACAATGGTTGGGCAATTCCCGTGATCCGCCCCGAGAAAGCAAAGAGCAGTTGGCGACCAACATTTGCGAATATAGAGTCTGACGTTGAAATGGAGTTTGTTCGACCATTCGTCCAGACCGCAAATGACAGCGTACACGCGGGAGCTAGAGGAACGGCGTTTCGCCTAAGTGCCGCATTGAGTGGGTCTAGCGACGTGGGGCTGGAATTACCCGGACGAAATGCCGCATGGTCGCTAATACACATCACTGCGACACTCCTTGCACACGTACCCTCCGTCGAAAACCTAATAATGTCTAGCGGGCTATATGAATTTGGGAAGGATATTTATGCAGCCTTTGATGGCGCGGCCTACCAATTTGATGAACCTGATGTGGCCCCGCCAGCATAGCAAGTTGCCGTGACGAGGCGGGCAGGGCCATAGAAGGCCCCTAGCGTGACTTTGTTGCACCCAGAACCGTAGAATGAGTGCGGTGCCGCACTGTATTACAATTGGCATATATGGCCGAAGCCCCTGCCCTGCCTGAGATCGAAGTCGAGCGCAGCGTGCGCCTCGACGAGCTGCCGGTCGCCCAGACCGAGCTTGAGCCGCCGTACCGCGTGATCGTGCACAACGACGACGTGACGCCGATGGACTTTGTGCTGGTCGTGCTGCGCGTCGTCTTTCACCTCGCCGGCGCCGACGCCAACCGCATCATGCTGCGCGCGCACATCACCGGCGCGGCCTACGTCATGACCCTGCCGTTTGAAGAAGCCAAGCACCGCGTTGGGCAGGCGCATGGCCTGGCCCGCAACGCCGGCTACCCGCTCACCTTCTCCATCGAACCCGAACCCTAACTCAGGAGCCAACACATGCCGCAGACGTGGGATTATTGTTCCATCGGGCCGGGCGAGCGCGCGCTGTTGTTTCGCTATCCGCTGGGCAGCGCCGGCGAGCCGGTGAAGCGCGACAAGGCGATCAAGGGCGACAAGGACTGGACCGCCGCCTTCCGGCTGATGGACCAACTCGGGGCCGAAGGCTGGGAGCTGGTCTCGGTGGCCGGCGAGTACGGCAACCGCTTCTACTTCAAACGCGCCAAGCCAGCCGTACCGCCCACCGAGCCGCTGTCGGTCATCTCCGAGCCAACTATCCCGCAGCCGACCATCCCGCAGCCCTAGCGCGCCGCCTGCCGGTATAATGCGGGCTTCGGCCCATCACCTACCGCGCCCGCCCGGCCATCCGGGCGGCGTGCTTACTGAGACCTATGCTAGAACGCCAATACCGGCGCGTCGTCATCAAACTCGGCACCAGCACCCTCACCGCCGGCACGCCGCGCCTCGCGCCATCTGCCATTGTGGAGCTCGTGCGCCAGATGGCAACGCTGGTCACCAGCGGCTGCCAGGTCGTGCTCGTGTCGTCGGGGGCCATTGCGGCCGGACGCGAGCGACTGGGCCTGCCCAACGTGCCCAGCGCAATCTTGCCGCGCCAAATGCTCGCCGCCGTCGGCCAGCCGCGCCTCATGGCCCTGTATGAGCAGTTGTTCGGCCTCTACGGGCAGACCGTCGGCCAGGTGCTGCTCACCCGCGGCGACTTCTCGCGCCGCCGCAGCTACCTCAACGCCCGCATGACCCTCAGCGCCATCCTCGAGCAGGGCGTGGTGCCCATCATTAACGAAAATGACACCACCGCCACCGAGGAAATCCGCGTCGGCGATAACGACAACCTCTCGGCCATGGTCGCCGGCCTGGTCGATGCCGACCTGCTGCTGCTGCTGACCGACCAGCCCGGCCTGTTCACCAGCGACCCGCGCCACGACGCCAGCGCCCAGCTTGTCACCGAGGTGGCGGAAGCTGAAATCCCGCCGGCGCTGTGGGCGGCGGCCGGCCAGTCCGATAGCGGCCTGGGCGTCGGCGGCATGGTCACCAAGCTCCAGGCCGCCGATCTGGCCCGGCGCGGCGGGGCCACCACCATCATCGCGCACGGCCGCGAGCCCAACGTCATCGCCCGCGCTTGCGGCGGCGAGGCCATCGGCACACGCTTCCCGGCCCTCACCACCGCGCTCGACAGCCGCCAGCGCTTCATTTGGGCCGGCTGGGACGGTCACGCGCAGGTCATCGTGGACCAGGGCGCGGCCGGGGCGCTGCGCAGCGGCCGCAGCCTGCTCCCCGTGGGCATCACCGCCGTGCGCGGGCCATTCGAGCGCGGCGACCCCGTGGCCGTGCTCGACGCCGCCGGCCACGAACTGGCGCGCGGTCTGGTCAACTACGACTCGGACGACGTCACCCGCCTGCAAGGGCAGCGCTCGGCCGCCATTGACAGCATTCTCGGCTTCTCGTACGGTGACGAGGTGATTCACCGCAATCAGCTCGTGCTGCGCGAAGGCTGGCCCGATGGCGGCCCGGAGAACTTATGACCGACCTAACCGCCATGGGGCAGGCCGCCCGCGCCGCCGCCCGCGCGCTGGCCCGCGCCAGCAACGCCGCCCGCTGCCACGCGCTAGAGACGCTGGCCGCCAGCCTGCTGACTGAGCAGGCCACCGTGCTGGCCGCCAACGCGCAGGATGTGGCCGCCGCCCGCGCCAACGGGCTGACCGACGCGCTGGTCGACCGGCTCACGCTCACCCCGGCCCGCCTGGCCGGCATGGCCGCCGACCTGCACACCATCGTGGCCCTGCCCGACCCGCTGGGCGAGCGCTTCGACGCCCGCACCCTGCCCAACGGCTTGCAGGTCCACCGCCAGCGCGTGCCTATCGGCGTCATCGGCGTCATCTACGAGTCGCGCCCCAACGTCACCATCGACACCGCCGCGCTGGCCGTGCGCACCGGCAACGCCGCTATCCTGCGCGGCGGCAAAGAGACGCTGGGCTCCAACCGGGCGCTGGTGGCGCTGGTGCAGGCCGCCCTGCAAGCCGCGGGGCTGCCTGCCGCCGCCGTGCAGTTTGTCGATGACCCCGACCGCCGCTACGTCACCGACCTGCTGCGCCTGCATCACTATGTCGATGTCATCATCCCGCGCGGCGGCGCGGCCCTGCACACCTTCTGCCGCGAGAACGCCTCCATCCCGGTCATCACCGGCGGCATGGGCGTCTGCCATTTGTATGTCGATGTCTCCGCCGACCTGGCCCGCGCCCTGCCCGTCATCAGCAACGCCAAGGTGCAGCGGCCGTCGGTCTGCAACGCCCTCGACACCGTGCTGGTCCATCACGCCGTCGCCGCCGAGTGCCTGCCGCAGATTGTGGCCCACCTCGGCGCGCAGGACGTCACCTTCCGCGCTGACCCGCGCGCGCTGGTTGCCCTGGGCGGCGCATCAGCCCCGGCTAGTGTGCAGCCCGCCGGCCCCGACGACTTCGACACCGAGTGGATGGCGCTGATCTTGGGTCTGAAGGTCGTGGATGATCTCGACGAGGCGCTGGCGCACATCGAAGCCCACAGCACTGCGCACTCCGACGGCATCTTGACCCAAACCGCCGCCCACGCCGACCGCTTCGTGGCGGAGGTGGACTCGGCGGCGGTGTATGTCAACGCCAGCACGCGCTTCACCGACGGCGCGCAGTTGGGCCTGGGGGCCGAGGTGGCAGTGAGCACTCAGCGGCTGCACGCGCGCGGCCCCATGGGCCTGCCGGAACTCACGATCTACAAGTGGGTGGTGCGCGGCGACTACACCGTGCGCGCCTAGCCATCAGACGCATTCGGGATTGTTGGCGGCATTTTTTCCTACGCTGCGCTCCCAGCCCGCGCAGGCCGGTTTCGCGTTATATTGCCGCCACCGTCAACGCCAGGGCGTTCGCCGCGCCGCTGCTGGCCGTGGCCGACCGCCTGGGCCTCGGCCCCATGCTCGTGGCCTGCGGCGTCATCGGCCTGTTCGGCGCGTTTGCCCATTGGGTGTGGCGCGCGCCCAGCGCCGCCCCGGCCGCGTGGCCGTCGCGCCGGCGGAAGTGGAGATCGTCTAGGGCATTCGATGGATTTGAGTCAACGAGTCTATGCTGCCCAAAAGCCGCACCGTACCAGTCAAGCTGATTTTGGATTGTTAGGGATGAATCCATGACTATATTTCGGCGCTTCCTGAACTGGCTAGCCAATATATCTCAGGCATTCGCCGCTTGGCTCAACGAGAAGCCCGGTGACGATAGCCCAGTCGCCGCGGGCGAGTTAGGCACCCCGCCGACACTACTGCCAGACAATCAGCATGACCCAGTTCAAGTGAAGGTGATTGCCACACCAGAATTTCCACTTGAGACAACAGAGGCACGCCGCTACGTCAAGAAGCGTGCGCTGCTCAGCCCCGCTGAAAGCGAGCTTTTCGATAAATTGCTCCGCGCCATCGGCCACGACTATCAGATATTCGCTTGTATCAGACTAAGCGACGTTATGTTTCTCCAAAATCAGCCGGAAGATCGCAAATATCATGTCAATCAGATCATTTGTAAACACTTCGACTTTGTGCTGTGCCATTTCAAGTCAACGGAACCATTACTCGCGATAGAACTAAACGACGACAGCCATAAACTTTTCAACCGAAGGAAGAGCGACGAATTCAAGGAGTCGGTATGCAGAGAGATTGGTTTGCCACTTCTGTGGTTGTACAACGGTGATCGAATTTCCGTAGCACAGCTTGCGCGCGACATCCATGCCAAAATCGACCCCACCGGCGCGTCGACCCAACCCAGTTAGGGCCTCACCACTTCCCAGAACGGGTTGAGGCGGTTGCGGTGGAAATGTATCCCGCTACCGCCCTTTGCGAATCCCCCACTGCGTTTACAATAGCAGGCGATGATCTTTCCGAAGCGGCTCAATCAGCCGCCTTCGCGCTCAATTGGCAGATTCGCGCTCTAACGACTATGAAGCTCTTTATCACCGGTGGTGCTGGTTTTATCGGGTCGCACGTGGTGCAGCGGGCCTTGGCCGCCGGCCACGCCGTCACCGTCTTCGACAACCTCTCGCATGGCTATCGCGCCCTCGTTGACCCCCGCGCGCACTGGGTCGAAGGCGACCTGGCCTCACCCGCCGCCCTGGCCAAGGCGCTGGCCGGGCACGACGCGGTGATTCACCTCGCCGCCACCAGCATCATTCAGCAGACCATCGCCGACCCCGCCGGCGCGTACACCAACAACCTCACCAACGGCCTCAATCTGCTGGAGGCCATGCGCCAGACCGGCGTGCTCAAGCTCATCAACTCGTCCACCGCCGCTGTGTACGGCGAGCCGGAGCGCGTGCCGGTGCACGAGTCCGACCGCAAACGGCCCATCACGCCCTACGGGGCCTCCAAATATGCGTTTGAAATTGCCCTGGGGGCCTACCACGCCTGCTATGGCCTTGAGAGCGTCTCGCTGCGCTACTTCAACGCTTACGGCCCGCGCGACGAACAGCAGCCGCGCACCCGCGCCGTGCCCAAGTGGATTGCCGCCTGCCTGCGCCAGCAGCCCATCGAGGTCTACTGGCAGGGGCGGCAATACCGCGACTATGTCTACGCGGGCGACATCGCCGAGGCGCATCTGCGCGTCTTGCCGCTCACCGGCTGCCAGGCTTTCAACGTCGGCAGCGCGCAGGGCGTGTATATGGCCGATGTCTTGGAGATCATCGGAGAACTGACCGGCAGCACGCCTCGCCTCACCGATCTGGGCGAACGGCCAGGCGATCCATCCAAATTGGTGGCGGACACGACCGCCTTGCAGCAAGCCACCGGCTGGCGCCCGCCCACGCCCCTGCGCGACGGCCTGCGCCGCACCGTGGCCTACTATCGCCGCTCGCTGGAGCAGGGACCGCACTTTGACCCGGCCGATGGCGAGTAGGTGAGCGTGTCTGGGTGAGCGAAGCTTCCCAGGGCGCTGGGTGCTTCGCCCCGGTAAGTGGCATAGTGCGGGCCGCGCCGGGTGGCGTGCGCGCTGCGCCCAACCGGCTCATGCGCCGAGGTAACCAATTCTCATGTTCATCGCAAGCCTAAATTGGCGCGCACCGCTGCGGCGGGCGCTCTGCGCGAGCCTCTTGATGCTCGGCCTGGCGCTCGCGCTGGGTGCGCCCCGCCCGGCCCTGGCAGCCGAGATCGTTCATATCGTGCAGCCGGGTGAGAACCTGTTTCGCATCGGCCTCAAGTACGGCGTGGACTGGCGCAGCATCATGACCGCCAACGGCCTGTACAACACCAACATTTACGCCGGGCAGGCGCTCGTCATCCCTGGCACCACCGACGAGGCAACCCCCGCGCCGCTGCCGCCCACACCCGACCCCACGCCGCCGCCCGCCACGGACACTGGCACCTATATCGTCCAGCGCGGCGACGCGCTCTGGCTGATCGCCCAACGCTTCAACGTCACCGTCGACGATCTGCTGCGGGCCAACGGCGTTGTCAATCCCAACCTGATCTTTGCCGGGCAGGTGCTGGTCATTCCGGGGTCAGGGCCGGCCGTTGGCAAGGTGCTGAGCGTTTCCGGCCGCGGCCAGGCGCTGCCGCTCGACTGCGAAACGCGCTCCGCGGTCGACTGGGCCGGTTACTTCGGCGTCGCCATCGACGAGTTCGAGTTCTTCAGCCGCCTGCCGCTCTCCGACGATCCCGATACGGGCTTTGTGGGGGATGTGCGGGGTGGGTGGGGACAAATTCCGCCGGCGTCGTACGGCGTGAACGCCGGCCCGGTCGCTGCGGTGCTGCAATACTACCGTGTGCCCGCGCGCGCCGTCACCGGCCTAACGTGGGACGCCCTGCGCGCCGAGATCGACGCCGGCCGCCCGGTCATCACCTGGGTCATTGGGTCGGTCGGCAATGGCGCGGCCGTCGCTTACACCGCCGCCTCCAACGGCCACACCACGCTGGTCGCGCCCTTCGAGCACACCGTCATAGCCATCGGCTACGGTGCTGACAGCGTCACCGTCTTGGACGGCGGCGCGACCTATACCCGCACGCTGGCGCAGTTCCTCGCGTCGTGGGGCGTGTTGGGCAACATGGCCATCGTCCGGCCCTAGCGGCCGCCCACACCGCCTCAGGCCGCGCCCGCCAGCCCGTAGCGGTCGATAGCCGTCGCCAGGATGCCGAACTGGTCGGTCAGCAGGCCCTCATAGCCGCTCGGCGTGCCGTCCCACCGCCGCCAATCGATGCCCGTGCCATCCACTCCGCCAAACGCCGTGTCGTCGGCCAGGCTTGAGCATAGGCCGCTCAGCACCCGGTCGCCCTCGGCCGTCAGCCCCACGCGGTAGAGCGCGCTCACAAAGTAGCTGGCCTGCGCGTGGTTCGCGCCGCCGTTCATGTAATCGCCAAACGCCCGGCCCGCCTGGTACGTGGCCGCCTCGGCGTCCGGCACCGGCCACAGCGTGGTCGGCACGCCCAACCGAAAGTCATGAAAGCCCACCCGCGCCATCTCCGCCCATAGCCGCCGCATCAGCGCCTCAGCCGGCGCGTCGTCAATCAGCCCCACCGTCACCGCCAGGCCGTTGATCGTGGGGAAGGCGAAGTCGTGCAGTTGGTCGGCCTGGCAGCGCCACGCCGCCAGCCAGCCGGTGGCCGGGTTGTAGAACGCGGGCGTGTAATTGGCGCGCAGCCGGTCGGCCCACTCCGCCAGCCCCTCGCTCAGGTCGGCCAGCCCCACGGCGGGCAGCGCCGCGCCCAGTTGCCGCAGCGCCGCATACAGATAGGCGTTCGAGAACGCGCACTTCCAGCCAAACGACAGCACGTCATACCAGTTGGTGCTCCACTGATGCTCGCCGGTGATCCCGCGCCGATGCGGGCTTTCGATCAAGCCGTCGCCGTCCAGGTCGCGCGCCCGCAGCCGCGTCAACTCCCGCGCGATCTCCGCGCGATACTGCGCCGCCCACGCCGCGTCGCCCGAGGTGCTCAGGTAGCCGGCCACGCCTAGCAGGCCCGTCGGCCCGACCTGCAAGTACTCATCCTCATAGCGGTGATCGTGCAGGGAGGAACGGCCGCTGCCATAGGCCGGCGCGCCATCGAGCCAGTGTTCCAGCGTATCGCGCAGCAAATCGAGCCCGGTGAGGCCCTGCACGATCTCACCGCTGCGCGTGGCAATCGCCGCCCACGTTTCAAGGCAAAAGTACGAATGCACCCCGTTGCTGTTGTTCGAGAGCGTGGCCGTGTCGGCCCGGTAAGTCAGCGCCGACAAGCGGTGCCGCCGCACTGCCCGCGCGACCTCGCTCGGCACTTGCGAGTTGCCCAACACCAGCGGCATAGGCTCCACGGCGAACACCACCTCGGCTTGGTGCCGGCCCGCCAGCAATTGGTAATCGCCCTCCGGCTGCGCCGCCTCGCCCAGCTTCAATTCGCCGGTGGTCGCCGAGCAATACGGGCGCACCGAATCCGACCGCCACAGGCAGTCAGCGCCGCTGGCCGCGATGTGCAGCGTGCCGATGCCCGGCGCATGCACTCGCACCAGCAATTCCATCAGGCCAGTCTCGCCGGCGCGTGTGATGCGCCCCAGCGTTGCCACGGGGATCACCCGACTATCGAAGGCCACATGCCACGCGCCGCTGGCCCAGGCCCGCAACGGGCGCTCCCCCGTGCGTTCGGCCCGCAGCACCAGCCGATCCTCGCGCACTTCCCATTCCAGGCGGTAGTGCTGGCCGGTGTCGCCCATCTGCATGTCGTAGACCACCGTGCCGCCGTGAATGGTCACCGTGCCGGTTGCCACATGCACGCCAAACGCCGCCACCGGCGCGCCGCCCACCGGATGCAGGCGCACGCCCTGGGTCAAGTATTCCGCGAGGGTGGGCGGCACGCCCTCGGCCAGGCCCATCTTGGCCAGGTTGCGCTGGGTGCGGCCGGTGCCGTCGCTATCCCAAGCCAAATAGGTAAACGCCGCCCGCCGCAGGTCAATGCCCACTTCGAGCCACCGCGTGCGGAAGCGCACTTCTTTAGCCAGCCGTTCGGCCCGCACGCCGCGCGGCAAGCTCGCCAGGTCGCAGGCCGAAACTTGTAGTTCGGTGTTCGCCGGCGGCGGTGGCGCGCTGCCCAGCTCCCCTTCCAGAATCGCGCCGCCCATAGCCACATCCCAGCCCGGCCACCAGTCATCGATCCCGCTCTGGCGCAGTTCCAATAGCACAGCGGTGGCCCGCCGCCCGCCCAGGTCAAACCACTGCACGGCATCCGCCGCCGGCTGCGGGATGTCGGCCACCGTCAGCGCCACCTGCCAGTCATCGCTGTCACCGTCACGCACCAGCACCCGCGCCGCGCTGATCCAGTCACGCTCAAGCTCGGCCGTGTTGCCGCACTTCATAAACGCCCGGCTCAGGCGCAAGCCCAGGCGCGTCAGCGTGGCCGGGGC
The DNA here is from genome assembly GCA_043754665.1 of Anaerolineales bacterium. GTDB lineage: Bacteria > Chloroflexota > Anaerolineae > Anaerolineales > UBA6663 > JADZEK01. The sequence goes on from JAYUUW010000034.1 coordinate 11,154, forward strand.
CGCCAGCCGCACCTCCCGGCTGTGCACTATGCGCCGTGCCGGTGCGCCCGTTTCCCCTGGCGCGGGCGTCGTCCACACCGCTCGGCAGCCGCTCAAGTGCGTCGCTGCTGACTGCAATAAATCCATGCGTGCCTCCGCCCTGCTTCGGCCTAGTTGTTTTGATGTCACAATTGAGGTGGTCTTCATCCTCATTATCTGCGGAACTTGTCCTGGCGCGAAATGCGCCGCATGTCAGGACAATCACATCTAATTTGCACGGCGTTGACCGACCAACCCATTGGCTCAACCAGCCGCCCGCCGTCACCCGCCAGTTGGATTTGTCATTCCGAAGCCGGCCTCGGGTCAATGGACCTTGCGCTCCCCTCGGGCCGGTGAGGAATCTCGGCCGGTTGCGATGCCGCCATGTTTTTGAGCTGCTTTCGGGTCTTTCTCAACTAACGGAATTAAGTTGCGATTGCCCTGGCCCCCCGGTTGTCGAGTCCGCGCGGCTATGTTACGGTTAGTGGCCGCCCCATGCACCGGGCGGTCAGCAATCCCGATGATCCAGAGGAGAGGCCGCATGGTTAAGTTTGGTGTGCGTATCCCCGAGTTCTCGGTCGATGGCAGTTCTATCCCCCAACTGCGTGACCAGGCCAACCGCCTGTTAGAAGCCGGGCGCGGGCACTTTGCCTCTGCCTGGGTATCCGACCACTTTGTGCCCTGGTCGCACCGCATGCCCATCGCCACCGACAACCTCGAAGCCTGGACCACCCTGACCTATTTCGCCGGCCAGCACCCCGACTACACCTTCGGCAATATCGTCCTGGCGCAGTCATACCGCTCGCCCGCCCTGCTGGCCAAAATGGCCACCACGCTCCAGGCGCTCTCCGGCGGGCGCTTGATTCTTGGCCTGGGCGCGGGCTGGAAGGAAGACGAGTACCGCGCCTATGGCTACGACTTCCCGTCGCCGGCCGTGCGCATCCAGCAGTTGGCCGAAGCCGCCCAAATCCTGCGGCTCATGTTCACCGAACCCAGCGCCACCTTTCATGGCCGCCACTACCATATCGAGAACGCGGTCTGCGAGCCCAAAGGCCCCACCCCGCCGCCCCTCATGCTCGGCGGCAATGGCCGCACGCTCACCCTGCGCGTCGTCGCCCGCTACGCCGACTGGTGGAACGGCGGCGGCGCGGTGGCAGGCTACGCCGAAATCTTGGAAGTGCTGCGCGGCCACTGCCGCGACGTGGGCCGCGACTATGACGGCCTGGTGAAGACCTGGATGAGCGACTGTGTCGCCATCGCACCGACCACCACCGCCGCCCGCCAATTGGCCGAGGCCCACCCCTTCTATGACCCCACCGCTGCCATCGTGGGCACCCCGGCCGAGGTCGCCGCACAACTGCGGCGCTTCGCCGACCTGGGCGTCGAGCACTTCCTTCTGCGCTTCGCAGACTTTCCCAGCACCGCCGGCGTCGAGCTGTTCGCCCGCGAGGTCATCCCGCTGTTTCACTAGCCGGCCATGCCGCGCCCAAAGCCGCCTGCCACCCTCCCGCCCACCGCCCATTGGCTGATGCGCCTCGCCGCCCTGGCCGTGTGCGTGCTGGCGTTGCTGGCCGCCGCCCCGGCCCCCGCCCGCCCAACCGGCGAGAGCGCCACGCTCTGGCTGCCGCTGGTCATGCGCGCCAACACCAACCCCGTGCACAGCGGCATCGCCACCTACTACCACGCCACCGGCAACGGCGCCTGTCTGTTTGGCGAGTCCCCTGGCGATTTGATGGTCGCGGCCCTCAACGCTGAGGAGTACGACACCGCCCATTGGTGCGGCGCCTACGTCCGCGTCACCGGCCCCAACGGCGCGGTCACCGTCCGCATCGTCGACCTGTGCCCCGAGTGCCTGACCGGCCACCTCGACCTCAGCCAAGAGGCCTTTGCCGCCATTGCGCCGCTGCACCTGGGCCTCGTGCCCATCACCTGGCAGGTCATCAGCCCCGCGCTTGCCGGCCCCATCGCCTATCACTTCAAAGTCGGCAGCAACCAGTGGTGGACCGCCGTTCAGATTCGGAACAGCCGTAACCCCATTGCCACCCTCGAATACTGGACCGGCAGCGCCTGGGTCAGCGTGCCGCGCACCAGTTACAACTACTTCGTGCAGACCGAGCCGGGCATGGGCCCTGGCCCTTACACCTTCCGCGTCACCGACCACTACGGCCACACGCTGGTTGATAGCGGTATCCCGCACGTCGAAAACGGCACCGTGAACGGGAGTGCGCAGTTTCCGCCGGGGCCGTAAGGCCACGCCGGCGCATTGGGGACGCCAAAGCGGCGCGTGACGCGCCTGTGGGCATTGAGTTGGCAGGGGGACAGTCTTAGGACTGCTTGAAGTTGGTCAGCCAGCCCGCGTCCCACAGGCTAGGGAATGGGTTGCGCACGTAGGGATGGGCGGCAATTTCGGCCTCGTTGAGTTCCAGCCCCAGCCCCGGCCGGTCAGACAACTCAAACGCGCCGTCCTTCAGCGGGTGCCAGCCCTGCACCAGCTTCTCGCGCCACGGCACATCAAACTCACCAAAGGCTTCTTGAATCATAAAGTTGGGCGTGCTGGCGTCCACGTGCAGGGCGGCGGCCAGCGCCACCGGCCCCACCGAGCAATGCGGCGCAATGCGCAAGTCCTGCACGGCGGCCATCGCCGCAATCTTCTTGCTCACCAAAATGCCGCCGCAGTGGGCCACATCCATCTGCACAATGTCGGCCGCGCGCAGGGCGGTCAGCCGGTAGAAATCGGCCAGCGTATACAGCCGCTCACCGGCCGATAGCAGCAGCCGGGTGTTGCGCTTGACCTCTGCCAGTAGTTCCAGACTTTCAGGCGCCACCGGCTCCTCGCACCACAGCGGGTTCAGCGGGGCCAGCCGGTCCAGCATGTCAATCGCCGCCCCGGCCGACAGCCGTCCATGAAACTCAATCATCAGCCCTACCTGCGGCCCGACCGCCTGCCGCACCGCCGCCACAATGGCCGTCGCCGCCTCGGCCTGCGCGCCACTCAGGCTCTTCCAGGCCACGCCAAACGGATCAAACTTCAGCGCCCGGTAGCCGCGCGCCACGGCGGCCTGCGCCTGCGCGGCATACTCGTCCGGCGTGCGCGCATTGCCATACCAGCCGTTGGCGTAGGCCGGCAGCGCCTCGTGGCAGCGCCCGCCCAGCAGCCGGTAGAGCGGTTGGCCGCACGCCTTGCCAATGAGGTCCCACATGGCGATTTCGGTGCCGCTGATGGCGGTCATCACCGTCGCGCCGCCCTGGTACTGGTCGCGGATCAGCCCGCCCACCACGGCTTCCAGGTCGAACGGGTCGCAGCCCAGCACCCGTTCCTTGACCCATTCGTGGCACAGCGTCTCCACCGTTTTCTCTTGCCACTCCAGCGAGGCCTCGCCCAGCCCGGTGAGGCCGGTATCCGTCGTCAGGCGGATGAACAGATAATTGCGCAGCCCGGCATTGGCCATGAAGGTGTCGTACGCGACGATTCTCATCCCGCCTTCAGCCCTTCCGCCAGTTCCGCGTCAGCCGCCGCCGCATCGAGCGGCAGGCTCACCGGCTGGCCGCGCAGGATGGAGAGATGAGTCGCCACGCTCAGTTCGTAGGCGTGATAGCCGTCCCAGCCGGTGGCTACCGGCGCCGCCTGGCCGCGCACCGCTTGCAGGAAGTTTTCATGCATGCCGGTAAAGCCTCCAAATTCTTCGTCAAACAGCAACGTATTCGGCAGGGCCGGCCGCCAGTGCTGGGCCGGACCTTCCTCATCGTCATAGAGAATGAGCTCGTATTGATCCTCAACCGCCAGCCAGCGCTTGTTGCCATACACCTCTACCCGCTCCCACGGCTTGAAGC
>JAYUUW010000035.1:0-4821 GCA_043754665.1 Anaerolineales bacterium
ATTCTGCTCCGTAGGATGCTCGTAAGTTCTCGTTGGACGTAGGAAAGCGACGACCACGGCAGCAGTATCCAAGCCGAGGTCGTTTTGTTTTGACCGCTCCGATGTAAGAACCACAGCGCCTAACATCACATCCTTTTTTTGTTCTCTGGGAGGCAACACAATGTCTGAGCGCATCGTCGGAACGGTCAAGTGGTTTAATGGCGCCAAGGGCTATGGCTTCATCGCCCGCGAAGGTGGGGAGGACGTCTTCGTCCACTTCTCCGCCATCCAGGGCGAGGGCTATCGCAACCTCGAGGAAGGCCAGAAGGTCGAGTTCTCGATCCAGAAGGGCCCCAAGGGGCTGCAGGCCGCGAACGTCATCAAGGTCTAGTTCCATCCCGTTCGACACACCAAAACGGCCCCGCTGCTTAGGCAGCGGGGCCGTTTTTTGTTCCTCATCCCCCCACCGGCCCCGTGTTACGGTGCGGCCGGCTGCCAGATCGGGTCGGTGTCGTGGGCGGCGTGCTGGCTCAAGTTGGTCTGCTGCGCCCCGGTCTGGGTCATCACATAAATCTCGCGCTGGCCGTCGCGCTCCGACACGAAGGCCAGCCATTGGCCGTCGGGGCTCCACTGCGGGCTGTAGTTGTTCAGGCTGCTGGTCAACTGGTTGTTGGTCGTGCGGTCGTCGGCGTTGCCCACAATGATTTCGGTGGCGTCGGGCAGCACGCGGGTATAGGCCAGCAGCAGGCCGTCCGGCGACACCGCCGGCTCTTCGGCGCGCCCGTTCAGCTCTTTGAGCGTGCGCACCTTGCGATAGCACTCCGGGCAGTCGGGCCAGTAGCGCCAGATTTCATTGGCGCCGTCGAGCGTGCTGGTGAACATCAGCCGCTGGCAGTTGGGATAGGGCGAGGGGTCGAACTCGCGCGGGTTATTGTGCGTGCCGCTGAAGTTGAACGGCCGCACGCCGCCCAACAGGTCGGCCAGGGTCGTGCCAAACAGCTGCTGCACGCCGTTGATGCGGTTAGAGGCAAACCAAATGGTGCCATCGCTGCACCAACTCGGCTGCACATCGTCGCCGGTGGTGTGGGTCAGGTTCTGGGCGTTGGCGCCGTCGGCGTCGATCACCCACAGGTCGAGCACATTGTTGCCGCCGCCATTGGCCACATACAGCAATTGGCGGCCATCGGGGCTCCAGGCCAGCTGCGTGCCGTTATAGGCCCAATTGGGGCTCCACTTGTCGGTGGGGTCGGTGGTCACCTGCCGCACGTCGCTGCCATCGGCGTTCATGGTGTAGACCTGAAAGAACAGGCCGTCGCGGTCGCTGATGAAGGCCAGCCGCCCGCCCCCGCCAATGGGCGTGCCAGCCGGCGTGGCCGTGTCGCTGGGCGCGGCGGTGAGCGTCGGCTCAGGCGGGAGGGTCTCGGTGGGCGGGGCCGCGGGCGGGGCGCTCGCCTCGGCCGCCGCCGTCGCACTCGGCGCGGCCAGGGTCTCAGTGGCGGCGGCTATGGCCGGCACGGTGGCTGAGGCCGGGGCGGCGGTAGCGCCCACGGTGGCCGCCGGCCCCAGTTCGGTTGGGGTGGCGGTCTGGCGGTTGAGGTACAGCCCCAACGCGCTGCCGCCGCCCAGCGCCGCCAGCGCCAGCACCACGAAGCCGCAGCCCAGGGCCAGCGGCAGCACCCAGCGCGGCCGAGCGCGGGCGGCCGGCACGGGCAGCGGCCCAGAGGGCGGCGGGGCCGCGTAGCCCAGCGTGGGCATGGGCGCCGTATGCGCGTCGGCCGTGTAGGGCATGGCCCCCGTCGGCGGGGGCGGGGGTGCAGGCGGAAACTGTGGCAGCGCCGCCGGGCCAGTCGGCGCGCCGATCGGTTCATACAGGGTCGGCGGCGTGGCGGGGGCGGCCGGCCGCTCAAACATGGTGGGGGGCGGCGGCACAGGCAGCACCCCGGTGGGCGGGCGGAGCATGGTCGCGCCCTCGGGCACGCCCGGCGCAGGCGGCGCGGCGGCGGCCGGCCGGACGATGGTGGCATCGGCGGACGGCCGCTCAAACGTCGTCGGGGGCGGCGACGCGGGCGGCGACGCGGGCGGCGACGCGGGCCGGACCATGGTGGCATCGGCCTCAGCCGGGGCCGGGCCGCTCATCAGGGCCACGCGGAAGGCGGCCACGGTCGGGAAGCGGTCTTCCGGCTGCACGGCCAGCCCGCGCGTGATCGCCGCCACCAGCCCGGCCGAGAGCTCCGGCCGCAGCGCGTTGGGCGCGATGAGCGTGACGTTGCCCAGCAGGCGCTCGACGCTGTCGGGCGGGGCCTGGGCGGTGAGCAGGGTGTAGAGCGTGGCCGCCAGCGCATATTGGTCGGCGCGGGCGTCGGTGCGGCCCAGGCCGTACTGCTCGGGCGGCGTGAAGCCGGGCGTGTAGGCCAGCGTGTTGGTGGCGGTCTTTTGGTCGCCGGGGGTGGTCGGGCGAGCCACGCCAAAATCCACCAGCATGATCTCGCCGCCGGGCGTGAGCTTGATGTTGGCCGGCTTGATGTCGCGGTGGATAATCGGCGGGGTGAGGCCATGCAGGTAGCCCAGGGCGTCGCACAACTGCTCGGCCCACTGGCGCACCAGGCGCTCGGGCAGCGCGCCCTGCCGCTCCAGCCGCTGCTTGAGGTCCTCGCCTTCCACGTAGTCCATCACCAAATACTGCTGGTTGTCGAGGACGAAGTGGTTGGTGACGCGCGGCAGGTTGCGGTGGCGCAGGGTGGCCAGCAGCGTGGCCTCGCGCCGGAAGAGGCGCTCCGAGTCGGGCGAGAGGTTGAGGTTCTCTTTGACGGCGCAGGGCAGGCCCAAGCTCTCGTCGGTCGCCAGGTAGACGGCCCCCATGCCGCCCTGCCCCAGCACGCGGGTAATGCGATAACGGTCGGAGAGCAGCGCGCCGATTTGCAGTGGCATGGCGGCGCTCAGTCGCCGGCGGCCCCGGCCGGGGCGGGCGCGGCGGGCGCGTCACGGCCGGCTTCGGCCACGGCGCGCGGCACGTTGACCGTGAGCAATATGGCCAGCCCGACGATGAACAGCACAATCACCGATAGGATGCCGAAGCGCAGGCTGCTGGTGCGGTCGTTGACGAAGGCGAACAGGAACGGCCCCATCCACGAGGTGCCGCGCTCGCTGATCTCATAAAACGAGAAGAACTCGGCCTCGCGCCCCAGCGGGATCATGCGGGCGAACAGGCTGCGGCTGAGGGCCTGGCTGCCGCCCAGCACGATGGCGACCACGAAGGCCACCACCCAGAACTCCAACTGGCGCTGTTCCATGCCCAGCACCAGGGCGGTGCTGCGCATGCCGGCGAAGGCGTAGATCACCACCACACTCCAGATGACCAGGCTGCTGATGAGCGCGCGGAAAGCGCCGATCTTGGAGGCCAGCCAGCCGTACAGGTACGCGCCGCCGAAGGCCACAATCTGGATCATCAGGATGACGAGGATGCGCGTGGTGGCATCCATGCCCAGTTCTTGCGCGGCGAAGATGGCCGAGACCACGATGACGGTCTGGATGCCGTCGTTGAAGAACAGGTAGGCGATCAGGTAGCGCACGGTCTGCGGGAAGTGCTTGATCTCGCGGAAGGTGCTGGCCAACTGCTTGAAGCCGATGGTCAGGTAGCTCTCGCCGGCGGGCAGTTGGCGCACGGTGTGGCGCGGGCGCAGCGCGCGGAACGTGATCTGCGCGAAGCCCAGCCACCACAGGCCGGCCGAGGCCAGGCTCAGCCGCGCCACCAGGGCCGTGTCGAGGCCGAGTTGGTCTTGAAACAGGAACACGATCAGATTGAGCAGCAGCAGCAGCCCGCCGCCGGCGTAGCCCATGGCAAACCCGGCCGAGGACACCCGGTCTTGCTGGTCGGCGCTGGTGATGTCGGGCAGGTAGGCGTTGTAGAACACAATGCTGGCCCCAAACGACAGGTTGCCCAAGATGAGCAGCAGGCCGCCGAACAGATGCTGGCCGGGCACGATGAAGAACATGAGCAGCGTGGCGGCCGACCCCAGTACGGCGAAGAATTGCAGCATGCGCTTGCGCAGGTGCGAGTAGTCGGCGATGGCGCCCAGCACCGGCAGGAAGAAGACCTGCAAGACGACCGAGAGCGACACGCAGTAAGTGAAGAACGAGTCAAACCGGATGCTGAAGCCGAGCACGCGCAGGAAGCCGTTGGCGTCGGCGGCGGCCTCGGCGATGCTGGTGAGGTACGGGCCGAGGAAGACCGTGACCACGGTGGTACTGAAGGCGCTGTTGGCCCAGTCGTACATGGTCCAACCGAAAATTTCGCGTTTGTTGTTCAGCACCGGGGCGGCGGCAGCCATGGGTCGCTCCAATCGCTAGTGGGCGGACAGGGCGTATGATAGCCTCAGCGGGCGTGCCTGCCAAATGAGAGGTGAGAGGTGGGAGGTGAGAGGTGGGTGTGGAGGTCAGAGGTCGGAAGTCGGAGGGCAGCGCGGAGCGGAGGGCCGGAGGACTATTGAGGTTTCACGATAGACATTATTGGAAATAGGCGTGAGCGCCCCGGTTTCCCAACCGCTGGACCGGACCCTAACAAATTAACTGTCATTCTGAGCGCAGTCGCGCAGGCCGGTTACCCAGGCTGCGGTCGCGCGCGAAGAATCATCACCGCTGGACGTTCCCAAACGCCAGTCCATGAGCGGTAGTCCGCGAGCGCTTGGTCAGCGGTCTATTTCCGATAAGGTCTACTGTAACTTGACAATCAGTGGTGACAGAAATAGCCGGTTAGTCGCAGCCGTTGTCAGGGAGCCGACCCCAACAGAAGGGAAAACGCAGTACGAGGGCCGGCGGGGCCGGCCCTCGTACTGCGTTTTTCGT
>JAYUUW010000036.1:0-3474 GCA_043754665.1 Anaerolineales bacterium
GTCGCCAGATTGACCACGACGTTGGAAACGCCGGGCACGCCCTGGAGTGCTTTCTCAACGTGGGCCACGCACGAGGCACAGGTCATGCCTTGCACAGGCAGGCTAATTGATTGGAGGGATACGGTCATCAGGACTTCCTTTCCCTGACAGCGGTGTGGCGCTGTCACTTTGAAACAACTGGCACACTCTGGTAATCACGGCCTCGTACTGCCCATGCGGCGCGGCCTGCGCCAGGCTTCCCAGACACTCGTTCAAACAAGCTCGGCGGTAGGCGGCGCCAATCTGCCTGAGGTCGTGGCGGGCCGCCGACAACTGCCTCAATATCAACGGGCAGGGCGCGTCACCGGCCACCATCTGTTGTGCTAAAGCGAGCTGGTGCTGTAATCGGTGCAGCCGGCCGGCACATGCGACCCCGGCGGCGGCCGGCGGTTGGCGCCACCCATCACGCCTGGTCATGGGCCCGAACCCAGGCTTGGCTGGTTATGGCGGCCTCCAACACCGCGAGGGTGATGGGTTCAACCGCGCCGGCCTCTTGAGGCGTATTGGCGTCTTCAATCAGTTGCACTTCACTGCGTGATTCGCAGCTGTGGACCGTGATCACGGCCGGCGCGTGGGTGGGGCCGTAGACCAGCAGCACGACATACTGGCAGGTGCAGTGTTCGGTGCCATGGTGCGGGCACTGGCACGCACTCGAGCTTCTTCCCGGCCGCTGCGCGCTCGCGGCGTGAAAGTCAAAACTCCGGATGACGCGAAACCCGTGCCGGGTAAGGGCCTGGGTGGTGTGGCGGGTGGCGGTCTCGCCGTCGGTTGCGAACCAAATAGTCTCGCTCATGCACCTAGAGTACGGCGGCTGGCTGCGAACCCCTAGGGCCGAACGGCGCAAGTCCGCATGCGCCGTTTGGCGCATGCGGATAGAAGTGATTGGATTGGCGGGTGGGAAGGGGGAGGGAAGAACGAGCGCAAGCGAGTTTGGCCTGGGATTGGCCGCTTCACGCCGCTGGTGGCAGTGGGTCCAGCGGGAGGTGGAATTCGACCGTCGTGCCGCTGCCCGGCTGGGAGGTCAGGCGCAGCCGCCCGCCGGCCAGTTCGGCGCGCTCGCGCATCCCCAACAGTCCGTAGTGACCGGCGCTCGCCAGGTCCGTGGTTTGGTCGGGTACACCAAACCCTTGCCCATCGTCCTGCACGCGCAGGACAAAGCTGCCGCCGGCAAAGTGCACGGACACCTGGACGGTGCGGGCCTGGGCATGCCGGGCCACGTTGCTCAGTGCTTCTTGGGCCACCCGGTAGACCGCAATCTCGCGCTCCGCTGGCAAACGCATGGGCTTACCCTCGGTGGTAAAGCTGGCCTGCCCCGCCCCAGTCTGTTCAAGGTCGCGCGTGAGCATCTCCAGGGCCGGCAGCAAGCCCAGGTCTTCCAGGTAGATGGGGCGCAGGGCACGGATCACCCGGCGCACGTCGGCTAACAGGCCGGCGATCAGTTGCCGCAGTTCGGCCAGTCGTTCGTCCAGCGCCGGCGCGGTTTTCGCCGCCGACCGCTGGACAAGCTGCACGCGTTGATCAAGCGCGATGAGCGCCTGGACCGACTGGTCGTGGAGCTCGCGCGCCAGACGGCGGCGCTCGTCTTCCTGGCCGCGCGTTACCGCTGAGGCAAATGTGCGCAGGCTCTGCTGTGCGGCCTGTACCTGGCGGGCCATCCGGGCCAGCTCGGCTTGCAAGTGGCGGATCTCGCTGATGCCGCCAACCGGCTGTTCAATGGCCTCGTAGCGGCCGGCCGCCAGTTCGGCTGCTCGGTCGGCCAGGGCACGTAAGGGCTGCACGATTTGCCGGATGCCCAGCCCCACCACTAGCAGCGCAAACACCAGCACCGGTACCAAAATCAACGGCGCCAGTTGGGTGCGCTGGAGCAGCGGACTATCCACTGCTTCCCAGGGTTCTTCGACCACCAACGCCCAGCCGGTGGGTGTTACCGGGCTGTAGGCCACTACGTGTTCGGTGCCACCCACTGGTAAATACGTGGCCCCGGCTTCTCCCCGCAGCGCTTCGGCCACGCCGGCATGCTGGGCTAGTTCAACTTCTGGGTTCAGCGGGCCGGCCTGAAAGAGCACTTGCCGCTGCGCATCCACGATCCATACGCCCGCCTCGGTGCTGGTCCCTACCAGATCGGCGGCTGCCTGCCGGCCGAGATCAGTTGGTGACAAAGCGCCAATGGCGACCGGCCCGCCGGGCGCCGCCGCCGCCACTAAAACCAGCCAATCGCCGCTGGCGTCGTCGCGGAAGGCGTTGGAAAAGCTCGGCTCGGTTGTCGCCGTGGCGACCTTGATCAAGTCAGCCACGGATCGCGTAGGCCAAACGGTTGAGTCGCTGGCGGCCAGAAGCACGCCGTCGTGGCGATATAGGGCGAGCCCGCCCGTGAATTCAGCCTGTTGAGTGGCATAGGCCGCCAGTGCGCCGTCGGCCGTCGGGGCGAGTGCCGCATATAGGGCCAGGCTGCGGACGGTGGCCGCGCGGTATTGCAGTTGCTGGCTGAGCCCGGTTGCCGCCGCGCTCACGGCCCGGCTGTCGCGTTCGCCCACCAAATCGCGCATGGCCCGCTCGTGCAGCGTGAAGCTGGCAAACGAAATCGCCACGGCCAGTAGGCCAACGGGGACCGCCAGCAGCACGAACAGCTGTACAGCAAAGCCCAGCCCACGCTGACGCGGCCGAGCGGACGTGGGTTGGGGCGAAGGCCTCATAGAGTGTGGCGTTGGGCCTGTCGCCTACGGCCATCAGCCATGGGAATGGTCCTCGAGACTGGCTGGAATCAGGCCCAAGGTGACAGCGCGCATCACCGCTTCGGTGCGGCTGGTGGCGTGCAGTTTGTCATAGATCTTGGCCAGGTGCCCCTGCACCGTGCGGTCACTGATGCTCAGTTGGACGCCGATGGCTTTGTTGGTGTGTCCCTTGGCGGCCAGCCCCAGCACTTCCAACTCGCGGTCAGTGAGGGCCTCGAGGGGCGCCTCGGCCGAGGCGGGCCGGCTCAGGTGTGCCAGGAGTTTGCGGGCGATGGCCGGGTCGAGCACCGACTGGCCCTCGTAGACGGAATGCACCGCTTCGACGATCTCGTTCGCGTCGGCCGACTTGAGCACATACCCATTCGCGCCGGCCTGCAAGACGGCACGGACGTAGGGATCATCGTCAAAGGCGGTCAGGATCAAAATGCCCACCGGCAATTGCTCGGCCCGGACGAGGCGGGTCACTTCAATGCCCGAGTGGCCTGGCATTTGGATATCCAGCACCGCGACGTCGGGCCGCAGGTCGCGCACCATTTGGAGGGCCTGAACGCCGTCGGTGGCCTCGGCCACGACCGTTAGGCCGGCATCGGCCTCGAGAAACTGACGGACGCCCTGGCGCACGGCGGCATGGTCGTCCGCGAGTAGCACACGGATTGTGGGTGCCGGGCTAATCATCGTTAATCCCTTGCAATAGACCCAGCCG
>JAYUUW010000037.1:0-11986 GCA_043754665.1 Anaerolineales bacterium
GCCGGCCCGACTGCGCCGCACACCTGGGGCAATGGCGACGCGCTGGCGCTCACGTTCATGTATCAGGCTTAGCCGCCATGCCGCCGCCTGACGCTACCCCCGACATTGATCGTGACGCCCCGGCCCGCGCCGAGCGCGTGGCAGCCCGAGTAGCAGCGTGCGAGGCCGATGTGTGGGCCGCGCTGCTGCCCATCCTGGCACACTACCGCTGCCGCCTGGTAACCGTGCAGACCCTCGTCGACGGCCAACCCGGGCCGGTGCAAATCCGCGTGGCGGCAAACGAGTGAGGGGAGCGGGGGGCGGTGGTTGGAAGAACAGCGGAAGGCCAAGGCAATCGCATCTTATATGCGCACCGTTGACCGACCAGCCCCTTTTGCCTGTCATTTCGAACCCGGCCTCAGGTCAGTGGCCCTCCCGCTGCCCTTTGGCCGGTGAGAAATCTCGGGTTGTCACAGCCGGGTCAAGTTTAGGAGCCGCTTTCGGCTCTTTCTCAACCAACGGAATTAAGCTGCGATTGCCCTGGGCGGAGGGCCGCATCAGTCCGGGGTTGAGATTTCTCACTCGCTTGAAGGCAGCGTGAGGGCGAACGAGTGAGGGCGGTGCGCAGAACAGCGGAGGGCCGGATAGGTCTGGGCCGAGATTCCTCACCGGCCCGAGGGGAGCGCCAGGTCCAACGACCTGAGGCCGGGTTCGGAATGACAAATCCGGCGGGCGGGTGACGGCCGGCGGCCGCTTGAGCCGAGAGGCCGCGCACCTGTCCAACGTCTGGCGAATGTGCGAGACACGATTAGACGACTCAAAAATTCCTCCCGCCGCGCGTGCGGTGAGACGAACGCAATTTAAGACGAGGTGTGACGAATGAAAACCATCGCGGCGGCCGTGCTGGCCGCACAGAAAACCGGGGCCGGGCGGCCGGTGGCGCGGGCGGCGCTGGCCGACAACGGCCGGCTGCACCCGGCGGCGCTGTTCACCCACAGTTCTACCGGCGTGGGCGTGCGCGGCGTCAACTGCGGCGCGTTCTTTGTGCGCACCCGCCAGACCAGCGGCGCGAACACGCTCGACACGCAAAAGATCACCGACCCCACCGTCAGCAGCCAGTGGACCACCTGGACCAATCTGGCCTCCGGCGTGCCGCTGGCGGTCATGCATGCCATCTTCTGGACCGGCACGTACGTGGTCGTCGTCTACCAATCAAACACCGATGCCAAGGTCTACTACCGCCGCTCGACCGACGGCCTCAGCTTCTCGGCGGCGGCCGTGGCCTATGCCGACCCGGCCCCCAGCTACACCGTCAGCCTGGGCGGCGTCAGCGGCGGCGCGGCCACCGGCGGCGTGGTGCTCGAATACAACGGCACGGTCTACTTCGGCGCGTACAACGCCGCCGCCAACACCTGGGGCGCGCTGGAGGCCACCGGCATTACGACCAGCGCCGGCCTCAGCCCCAGCCTCACCGGGCTGTACGACAGCGCGCGCGGGCGGCACGTGCTGTTCGTGGCGACCATTCAATACGTGGCCTGGGCGCGTTTCGCCATCTTCGCCGTCACCCGCACCGGCGTGGGCAGCTTCGGCACCCCCACGCCCTACCTGCACTCCAGCCGCAGCGCCTTCGGCTACCTGGCCGTCAGCGCCACCCAACTCAACGGCTATTGGTGGCTGGTGTTTGGCCGCGCCCGGCCGGGGCTGGCCAGCAGCACCTATTACCTCGCCGCCTCAGACGACGGCCTGCACTGGGAAGACGGCTACCCGCTGGGCGGCAGCCTGGCCGGCTGGCTCGAGCCGCTGGGCGCGCTGACCGGCGACAGCACTTACACCTATCTGGCGAGCGAGGCGCAGGTGGTGCGCTCCAGCGCGCCCAGCTATTGGAGCGGGCAGACCGTGGCGCGCTACACGCTGGCCGCCGGTGGCGAGAGCGCCGGCCTGACCGTCCTGATCGACAACCGCGCCGGCACAGCGACCACGCCCGCCCTGCACAGCCTGCTGACGCTGGAGCGCGGCTATCAGATCGAGGGCGTGGATTACTACGTGTCAGCGGGGACGTTCTACGTGACCGGCTTTCGCTGCCTCAGCCGCGACCAACTGCTCGAAGTGACGGCGGTGGATGCGGCGGGCCTGCTGGGCGCGTGGGTGGCCGACCAGGCCTTTGCCATGCGCGCGGCGCGGGTCGACACGCTGGTGGAGCACTTCTGCGCGCTGGCCGGTGTGCACACGGTGAGTTTTGACGGCTCGGCGCTGTGGGCGGCGACGCTGGCCAACTTCACACTCGTGGGCGGCGCGACCGGGCTGACGGCCCTGCGGGCCTTGCAGGCGCGCGTGCCCTTCGACCTGGCGGTGCAGGCCGACGGTAGCCTGTACTGCTATGTGCCGGCGGCCGGGCCGCCGGCGCTGGAAACCTTTGGCACGGGTGCGGGGCAGCACGCGCTGTGGCCGGGCGAGTTCGGCGCGAGCGTCGCCGCCAACTTCATCAATGTGGCGGGCAGCCCGCCGGCCACCGTTGGGTCCGACGCCTACGTGGCGGCGGTGGTGCGCGCGGCCGGGCGGCGCTGGAACGCGCTGACCGTGAACCCGCGCCTGACGGCCAACGCCGATGCCGATGCGCTGGCGGCGGCGCTGCTCATCCAGCACAGCGAGCAAGCGCGGGCGGGCGTCTTTCAATGCCCGCCGCATCTGGCGCTGGAGCCGGGCGATGTCATCGCCGTGGCCGACTCAGCCTACGCCGCCGCCGCCGGCCCGTGGCGCGTGACGGCCATCGAGGAGCACTTTAACACGCAGCGGGCCAAACCCTTTTACCAGCGCGTGACCGTGCGAGGCACGACGTGATTTCTGATTGTAGATTTCTGACACGCACCTGTGGTGGTGCAGGTGTTGCTGATTGAAGAGCGCCAGAGGATGGATGGTAGCCAGTGCGATTCACCACGCGCCGCGCTAAAACGCTTTTCGTAGGGGCGCTCAACCAGCCGCCAGCCGTCGCCCGCCCGCCGGATTTGTCACACTTGCCCAAACGTCCTTTGTTTGGGTTCCGAACCCGGCCTCAGGTATTTTGGCCTAGCGCTCCCTCCTGGCCGGTGAGGAATCCGCAACTCGGACCTACCCGGCCCTGTGCCATGCCGCCGCCTGCCGACTGCCGACCTGCGCTAAAACAACCCCTTCACCGTCAGCAGCAGCCCGAACAGCGCCAGCGGCAGGCCGATGGGCGCGGTGATGATGAGCGCCGTCAGGATGCCGCCGACGAGCAGCAGCGTCAGGCCGAGCAGCACCGCCACCAGCCGGCCGGTGAGCGCCACAATCGCGACGAGCAGGTGCCACAGGGCCACAAAGGGCCACAGAAACCAGGGCGTGCGGTGGCGCGGGTGGTGGGCAGCAGCGGTGGTCATGGCAGGCTCCTTAATAACAATGACGGTCTTCCTGCTATCACTACGCAGAAAGACCGTCAGGGTTACGCGCGTTAGCGTGGCGCGGCGGGCCTTACTTATTGATCAGTGGCAGGTAGATCGGCGTGGTCAGCAATTCCACCGCGCCGATGTCGCAGCCCAGCACGCCGTTATTGTCGGCGTCGCGCGGGCGGGCCAGGTCGTGAACGTCGTAGGAGGGCGTCAGGCAGCTATTCCCCAGCGGGATGGCGTCGAGCGCCGCGCCGCGCGGCGCATAGGCCGGGATGGCGTGCGCCGGGTCAACGACCAGCGTCGGGCCAAGCGCAGTGCTGATGGCGCCGGCCAGCGTTTGGTCGGTGCCGGTCGTGGGGCAGCCGCCGGCATTGCCGCTTTGGCCGAACAGGTTGTAGTTCGAGCCAAAGGTGAAGGCGTCGAGCACGTTGGCGCAGTCGCTGTTGCTGGGGGCGCTGTTGCCGCCCACGATGCTGCGGATCAGGTTGGCGGTGGAGTTGTCAAAGGCCATCACGCCGCCGCCGGTGATGGAGGCCTGGTTGAAGGCCACGGTGGCGTGGTCGAGCGTGAGGCTGGAGCCGGTGCGGGCGTATGCCCCGCCGCCCGAGGCGGCCTCGTTGTCGAAGAGGCTGCTGTTGTAGATCGCTACGATGCTGCCGTCGGTGTAGATGGCGCCGCCCTCATCGCTGGCGACGTTTCGGCTGAACGCGCTCCGGTTGATCTCGGCGGTCGCGCCGCCCTCCACGGCCAGGCCGCCGCCGTCGGTGGCGAGGTTATCGTCTATCACACTGAAGTTGAGCGTGAGCATGGTGGCGCCGTCCGCCACCCGCAGCCCGCCGCCCACGGGCGAACTGCCGCCCCGGATGGTGACGTTTTGAATCACCACCTGCGCCCCGTTGCGGATGTGAAACACGCGGTCAATCCGGTTGCCGTTGATGACAGTTTGGTACGTTCTGTTGCCCAGGATGGTCAGGTCGCCGTTGATGTCCAGGTCGCCGTTGAGGGCGTTGTCGTCGGCCGCGCCGGTGCGCGTGAGCGTGAAGGTGCCGTCCACATCGAAGACGATGGTGTTGTGGTCGCTGTCAACATTGGCGGCGCGGATGGCCTCGCGCAGCGAGCAGTCGGCGTCGCAGGCGCTGTCGGCCGTGTCGTCCAGCTTGGTCACCACAAAGGTCTGCCCCATGCCGACGAAGCGGCGGGCCAGGATGGCCGGGGCGGCGCTCGACCAGAAGTTGTGGCTGGGCAATTCGCCGTGCGGCATGTCGTAGGCCTCGAACACGGCGTTGTAGGCCGCGTCGAGCTGGCCGGGGGTCTCCAGGTCGTAGCCATCCTGGGCCATGTGGCAGCCCCGGCAGTAATGCTTGACCACCTCGGTATACAGCTCGCGGTCGGTGGCGTTGGTGTCGTAGGCCGGCAGAATATAGCTGTCGTTGTAGACGGTGCCGGGGTTATTGACCGTGTTCACGCCGCCATACCAGCCATCAATCAGTTGGGTGATTTTGTGGGTGACAGGGAAGTTGGCGCGGACGAAGTCGTTGAGCAGGCGCATGGCTTCGGCCTGGTCGGCCTTGGTTTGGCCGGGGGCCGGGCTGTAGCCAAAGGAGTCCACGTCGAACGGCAGGAAATGGGCGTCGAGGACCGAGTTGGGGCTAAGGCCGACGTCGCTGCTGTCGTAGGTGCCGCCGTGGCAGGCCAGGCACAGGTTCGGCACGAACTTGTCGCCCTCGCTGTCGAGCGCCACCTGCCTCAGCAGGTTGCCGGCCGGGTCGTAGACGAAGAACATCACATCGTTGGGCTGGCCGTCAATGGTGTAGTCGTACACCATCGCCACGGTGGGCAGAATGCGGGTGTTGCCGACAGCATCTTGCACCGACAGCGCGGCCGGCGCGGCGGCCCCCAGGCCGTGGTTGACCACGTAGCACGAGGTGAAGGCGAATTCTTCGCGGCAGTGCATCTCGCGCCCAAAGCCCAGGTCGCCGGCGTTGTAATAGTTGGCGTTGGCCCGCGTGCCGCCGGCCGGGAAATATTGCGTGTACCAGGCAGCGAAGGTGGCCGGGGCGCTGATCTGGGCGTAGTAGTCGTTGGCCTCCGCCAGGCTGCCCGCGCCCTTGCGGCTGAGGAAGGGGTTGGTGTTATAGGGAAAAACGCTGACGCCGGCCAGCACCACCCCGGCCACGAAGGCCAGCAGCAGGCAGGCCAGCCCGGCGGCGCGATAAAGTTGTGTGCGACGATGCATAACGGCTCCTATGCCAATGGGGACGAGGGCATAAGGATAGCAGAAAACTGCGCCGAAGCGAATCACGGGCCGCGCGGTGGACTCCGCGCTCCGCCGGGCGGCGGCAGATTTCCCAAAAGTGTGTGAGCGCCGCCCCTTCCGGCTGGGAAGCGGCGGAGGTAAGCTAAACGCATGCACGCTAGGAGGTAAGACTGCGCCGGGAGTGCGCCGGGCGGTCTGAATAGGTGCCGGCTGGTATCGGTGCTATAAATCGAGTTGCGATGTCCACGATCCGTTTAACTTTGGCCCGCTTGCCCCGCTGGCGCTTCAACTGGCCGCTGGCGCTGTGGGTAGTCTGCGCCCTGGTGACCGGCGCGCTCTACCTGGCCCTGCTGCCCATTCACCTGCGCACCAACTTGCAGGACGAGCAATTGCGCATGGCCTATGTGGATGTGTGGCCGGCCATGTCGCTGCGCACGTTCGGCTACCTGGTGGCGGCCGGGCGCTACGCTGGGCTGCTGGTATTCCTGGCCGTGGCGGCGCTCATCGTCTGGCGGCGACCGCGCGACCGCATGAGCCTGGTGGTGGCGCTGATGCTGATCACGCTGCCGCTGATGTTTCAGTTGGGCGGCTACAGCGACACCTGGCTGCCCTATCCGCCGGCCTGGCGGCCGGTGCTCAACGCGGCCTATGGCTTCATCACCGGCGGGGTGGGGGTGCCGGCGCTCATCGCGTTCAGCTTGCTGTTCCCCACCGGCCGGGCCGAGCCGCGCTGGCTGGGCTGGGCCGGCGGCGGGCTGACCGTGGCGCTCTATGCGTTTGGGCTGGTGATGTCGCTCGTCGCGCCCGCGCTGGAATTTGACTGGTCGTGGCTGGTGTTCGTGGTGGGGGTCCTCACCCTCATCGCGCTGGCGCTGGGCGGCCAGGTCTACCGCTATGCGCGGGTGTCGTCGCCGGCCGAGCGCCGGCAGACCGGGCTGGTGGTGTTCGGCTTGTTTGCGTTTGCGGTCGTGCTGCTGGTGCAGTCCACCGGCCTGGGGCCGTTCGGCGGGCTGGGCGGGCTGGTCATTCAATTGATTACGCTCACCTGGCTGCCGGTGAGCCTGGCCATCTCCATGCTGCGCTTCCGGCTGTGGGGCATCGAGCCGCTGCTGACGCGGGCGCTGGTCTACGGCGCGCTGACGGTGGCCGTGGTGGCCGTGTACGCGCTGATTGTGGGCGGGCTGGGCGCGGCGGTGAACGCGCAGGGCAGCCCGCTGTTCGCGGTGCTGGCCACCGGGCTGGCGGCGGTGCTGTTTCAGCCGCTGCGCCAGCGGGTGCAGCGCGGCGTGAACCGCCTGATCTACGGCGAGCGCGACGACCCGGCCACGGTGCTCAACCGGCTGGGCGGCCAGTTGGAGGCGGCGCTGGCCCCGGAGGCGGTGCTGCCCACCATCACCGCCACGGTGGCGCACACGCTCAAGCTGCCTTACGCCGCGATTGATTTGTGGCAGGCCGGCGAACTGCGCCCGGCCGCCGAGCACGGCCACGCCCCCGCCGCCGACACGCCCCTGCTGACGCTGCCGCTGGTCTTCCAGGGCGAGGCGCTGGGCCAACTGCGCGTGGCCGGGCGCGGCCCCGGTGAGCCGCTCAGCCCGGCCGACCGGCAGGTGCTGGCGCAGGTGGCGCGGCAGGCCGGCGCGGCCGTGCATGCCGTGCGCCTGACGGCCGATCTGCGCCTCTCGCGTGAGCGGCTGGTGAGCGCCCGCGAGGAGGAGCGCCGCCGCCTGCGCCGCGACTTGCACGACGGCCTGGGCACAGCGCTGGCCGCGCTGCACTTGCAGGCCGGCAGTCTGCGCCGCCTGATCGACACCGACCCGCCCGCCGCGCAGACTGCGCTGGCCGAGCTGCGCACCGAAATCCGCGCGGCGGTGGCCGAGATTCGGCGGCTGGTGTACGACCTGCGCCCGCCCGCGCTGGACGAGCTGGGGCTGGCCGGGGCGCTGCGGGCGCTGGCGGCGCAGATGGACCAGGCCGGCGACAACCCGGTGCAGGTGCTGGTCGAAGCGCCCGAAACCCTGCCGCCCTTGCCGGCCGCCGTGGAGGTGGCCGCTTATCGCATTGCGCAGGAGGCGCTGACCAATGTGGCGCGCCACGCCCAGGCTCAGCACTGCTGGGTGCGCGTGTGGCAGGCGGCGGGCCTCAGCCTGGAGGTGGCCGACGACGGCGTGGGTGTGCCGGGCGCGCCGCCTATGGGCGTGGGGCTGCGCTCGATGCCCGAGCGCGCGGCCGAACTGGGCGGCACCTGCACCATTGCGGCCCGGCCCGGCGGCGGCACCAGTGTGAGTGTGTGGCTGCCGCTGCCCAGCGGCCCGGAGACCATCTAATGGCGACTGAACTGCTGCGGCTGCTGATTGCCGACGATCACCCGCTGTTTCGCAAGGGGCTGCGCGGCTTGCTGGCGGCCCAGCCCGGACTGGCGGTGGTGGGCGAGGCGGCCAGCGGCGCGGAGGCGGTGGCCCTCACGGCGGAGCTGCAGCCCGATTTGATTCTGATGGATTTGCAGATGCCGGGCGGCAGCGGGCTGGTGGCCATCCGCGCGATCATTGCGGCCAACCCCAACGCCCGCATTCTGGTGGTGACGCTGTTCGAAGACGACGACTCGGTGTTCACGGCGCTGCGGGCCGGGGCGCGCGGCTACATTCTCAAAGACGCCGACGAGGCCGAGATGGTGCGCGCGCTGCACGCGGTGGCCAACGGCGAGGCGATCTTCAGCCCGGCGATTGCCACGCGGGTGATGCGGTTTCTGGCGCACCCGCCGGCCGCGGTGCCGCGCGAGGCCTTCCCCAGCCTGACCGAGCGCGAGCGCGAAATTCTGGAGCGCATTGCGCAGGGCCACAACAACGGCGCGATTGCGCTGGGCCTGAGCCTGAGCCCGAAGACCGTGAGCAATTATGTGTCGAGCATCTTCGCCAAGCTGCAAGTGGCCGACCGGGCGCAGGCGATTGTGCGCGCGCGCGAGGCGGGGCTGGGCGGCGGGAAGTGAGAGGTGGGAGGTGGGAGGTGGGAGGTGAGAAGTCGGAGGTCGGAGGTCGGAGGTAAGCGGTAGGCAGTCGGCAGAAACAAAAACACCTGCTCACCGCAGGCGCGTCTTACAATCCCCAATCAGCAATCAACAATCAAAAATGCCTTATATGTATCCGAGGCTCTTGGCGCGCAGCACGGCGGCGTGGCGGGTGCGCACTTCCAGCCGCAGGTAGATCTGCGACATCTGGTTGCGCACGGTGGTCGGGCTGACGCATAACTGCTGGGCCAGCTCGCCCAAGTTGCTGTCAGGGTAGGCGGCGCACAGGGCCAGCACTTCCACCTGGCGGCGGGTAAGCTGGGCCGCGCCGTCGCTGGGCGGGGGGCGGCGCAGCAACTGCTGGGCGGTCTGGCTCAGGTATTGGCCGCCGTCGGCCACAATGGCGATGATCTCGCCCAAACGCTCGTAAGCCTCGGTGTCCGACTTCACCAGGTAGCCGGTGGCCCCGGCCGTGAGCATGGTGTCGATCAGCACATGGTCGGCCGAGACCGAGACAATGATGACGTTGAGGTTGGGGTAGCGGCTGTGCAGGCGCGGCAGCGCGGCCGGAATGGGGTAGCGGTTTTCGTTGTCGGGCGCGGTGGGCACGCCGATATCCATCAGCACCACATCCACCGCGGTGGCGGCGAGCTGGGTCTCAAAGGTCTGGCCGTCGGCCGCCGTCAAGACGATCTCAATCCCCGGCACTTGCGCCAGCCGGTAACGATAGCCGTCCACGACCATGGCTAAGTCTTCGAGGATCGCCACGCGCACGCTGGGCATGTCGGACCTTCCCTGCACTGAGTTGAAACGGGTCGCCCCGCATTGTACCCGGCTTTGGCGCGTATAATGGCGGCATGTTTCGCCGCGCTTTCGGCCAGGCCACGCCCCTCACCCGCGCCGATGACCAAATCTGGCGCAACCGCGCGCACAAGCTGCGGGCGCTGGCGCACTTTGCGGCCGAGGTTGCGCCGGCCCGCCCGGTGCTGCTGACGGCGCACTTTCCGGCCACGCTGGAAGCGCTGGCGGCGGCCCTGCAAGCGGCGGCCGTGGCGTTTGACACTTACGCCAACGCCTTTGACCGCGACCGGCTGGTGGCGGCGCTGGCCTCCACGCCCGATCCGGAGCGCCGCCCGCTGCTGGCGCTGGCGGGCGCGCTGCCCACCGGCGCGCAGCTAGACGCCTGGCTCAAGCCGCCTGGAGGCGGGCGCGCGAATGAGATCAAGGCCGTGGCGCTGGCGGCCGAGCGCCACCCGCTGCGCACCCACGACGACGCGCTGGTGACGCGGCTGTCCGAGCTGCCCTACGCCACGCACCTGAGCTTCCACCTGGCGCTCGACGACCCGCTCTTGGCGCGCTTCAACGGCCAGCAGGTCGGCCACGTGATGGATCAGCTCCAACTGGCGCCGGACACGCCGCTGAGCCAGGGCATCTTGTCGCAGAGTATCCGCCAGGCGCAGGAGAAGCTGGCGCGCGCCGCCACCGGCGACGGCGCGGCACAGTCGGCCGAGGCCTGGTGCGCGGCCTATCTGCCAGGCTAACGCGATTGATGATTTTTGATTGCTGATTTCTGATTGGGGATTTTGTTACCCGCCCCTGCCGCCGCGCCATTGTTCTTGTTTCTGCCGCCTGCCGACTTCTGACCTCCGACTTCTGACCTCCGACCTCTCACCTCCCACCTCCCACTTCTCATGCCGCGGCGCAGGTTCGGCGTTTGTGCTATAACGACCGCCGCGCTCCGGCCCGCCCCCTCGAAGGCGGCCGAGCCAGATTGGCTCCGCATGGCTCTCATCGCCCAACTGCCCGAATTCATTGCCTGGTTTGCCGGCCTGGTGCTGGCGCTCGTCAACTGGCGGCGGCACCCGCGCGCCGCGCCGCTGATCGTGCTGGCCATGCTCATCCTCATCACGCTGCGGCTGGTGGCCGGCTATGTGACCAACCTGCTGCCGGTGCTGCTGGGCGGCCCGGCCGGCCCCACGGCCGCGCAGCTCGGCGCCGCACTGACGCTGAGCGCCTGCGCCCAATCGGCCATCGCCGCCACGGCCTGGGCCATGGTGCTGGCGGCGGTGTTCGGCCGCCGCGCGCGCGGGGAGTAGCGGGCGCACCCGGCGCGGCTAGATGCTGAACGTGGACGGCATTCACCTAGCGTGGTTTCGTGGCCTGTGCATGGCATCAGATGGGATTTGCCGTGAGCCGTGTTAGAACGATTTTTATAGGGGCGTTCGCCTGCCCCCGCGTTTTGTGCAGGGGAATAAACGCCCCAGCGCTGGCTATCAATCGAAAGCTGGACAGCTCATAGGTGCTCGCGCTAAACTGAACCTGTATATGGTTAGCCTTAGCATGTAGAAAGGAAACTTATCCCATGACCATTCCCGCGGCGCTCGCCTCACTCGCCGGCCAGTGGCACGGCACCAATAAGCTGTGGCTCGACCCCAGCGCGCCGCCGGCCGAGTCCGAGACCGCGCTCACCGTCGCCACGGTCGGGCAGGGGCGCTTCCTCACCGCCGCCTACACCTGGGCCTACGAGGGCCAGCCGCAAGACGGCCTGCTGGTGGTCTGGCAAGACCCGGCGACCGGCGGCGGGCGCATCTCCTGGCTCGATTCGTTCCACACCGGCGATGCCGTCATGGTCTTTCAGGGCCTGGCCGTCGAGGGCCGCGTGAGCGTGCTGGGCAGCTACGCCGCGCCAGATGGGCCCGATTGGGGCTGGCAGATCGACCTCGCGCCGCTGCCGGACGGCGGCCTGCACCTCATCATGCACAACATCCCCCCTGGCGAGACGGCGCAGCCGGCGGTCGAAGCGACGTATGCGCGCACGGCCTAAGCCCGCTGCGGCGCGACGTTGATCTTGAACACGAAACTTTTGTTGACCATCACCAGCGCGGTGTTGGCGCTGGCGGGCGTGGGCGCGCTGTTCGCGCCCGAGTTGTTCGCCGCCGGTGCGCCGCCCGGCAGCCTCGCGCCGGTGGTGGCCCAACTGCTGGGGGCGCTGTATCTGGCCTTCGCCATGGTCAACTGGACCGCGCGCGAGAGCGTCATCGGCGGGGTGTATGCGCGGCCGGTGTCGCTGGGGAACTTCGGGCACTTTCTGATCGGCGCGCTGGTGCTGGCCAAGGTGGTGCTGGCGGGCGGGGCGAGTACGCTCGTCATCGTCGCCCTGTTGGTCTACGCCGTCTTCGCGGTGATCTTTGGCTGGCTGGTGCTCGTCGCCACCGGCCTCCCGCCTAAGCCCAAAGCGTGACGGGTGAACCTGTTCTTGTGGGCCACGCAGGCGCTGTTGGCGCTCATCTTTCTGCAAAGCGGCGTGCGCAAGCTGCTGCGCTCTGACGCACAGACCCGCGCCGTGTA
>JAYUUW010000038.1:0-2515 GCA_043754665.1 Anaerolineales bacterium
GCCGGTCCTGGGGGACCGGCCCGCCTGGGAGTTAGGCGCCTAGCGGTCACGCAGAGAGGGCCGGGCGGCGGCGGCGGCCCACAACGATGAACGCCAGCGCCAACAGCGCGGCGAGGGGCAGGCCGACCCACAACAGGCCGGCATTGAGGCCGGGCGCGGCGGCGGGCACCGTGGCGGGGGCGGCCGACACCTCCAGCGGCGTCATTACGGCGACGAGCTCGCTGGGATAGTAACTGTCGGGGGTGATGGACCAATTCCACGTGCCGGCCGGCAGAGTCACGGTGGCCATATAGCGGCCCGGGTCGGCCAGGGCGGTGGCGTCAAAGGTCAGCGTGGCACCGGTGGCGGCGTTGACGGCGATGACGACGGGATGGAAGTCAGCCTGTAAGGACTGATCGTGCGCCGAACGGATGGTGAAGGCCACGTCGACAGGGGTGTTGGGCGTGACGCCGGCCACGGCGGTGTCAAGGGTGATGACGACGCCGCCGGCGAAGGCAGTGCCGACCAGCAGGACGAGCAGTAAACCGGGAATGAGTTTGAGCCACAGCTGAGTGCGCATCGCTAATCTCCTTAAGGGCCTCGCAGGGGCAGGATCTACCTGATATACACCGGCGCACGCCAATTGGTTCCCGTCAGTCTTGTCATGGGTGCGCGGGGTCTTGTCACGCTGGTGTCAATGCGGGTGAATAGGGTGGGGCGTGACGTTTGAGAGAGGCGGGGCCGGTCAGATCATCTGACCGGCCCCGCTGTTGTTAATGAAGCGGCTCAGGGCAGCAGCAGCGGTGTGGCGAAGCCCTCGGCGGGCCACTGGGCCACCTCGGCCCAGGTGGCGGAGTCGATGAGGTGGAAGACGGTGCGGGTGGCGCGGTCTTCGCGGGCTAGCAGCACGGGCGCGCCACTAGGCAGGCGGCCGGCCACCAGGCTGCGATTGCGGAATTCGGCCAGCACGGTGTGCGGGTCGGCCAGGGCGCGCACCTCGGTCCAGTAGCGGTCGCCCCAGCCTTCCAGCAGCAGCACCGGCGCGCCGGCCGCGTCCGCGCCCAGGCTGAGATTGCGCGCGGCGGTATCCGCGGTGGCGAGCAGCGCGCCGCTGGCCGGGTCGATCACTTGCAGGCCAAGCGGCGTCTCGAGGTACTCGTCCACGGTGTGCACGGTGAAGCCCAGCACATACAGGCGGCCATCTGGCCCGAGCACGCCTTGCTTGGTGGTGCCGTTGAGCATCTTGGCCTCGGCCACCTCGGCGGTGAGCGCCAGCAGGCGGTCGAGCCAGGTCTGCGCGGGCGCGACGGCCACGGTAGTCACCGCCTCGGCGGCGAAGTCCACGGTGGTCAACTGGTCGGCGTCGGCGTGCGCCAGATAGAGCCGCGCGCCGTCGGCCGCCCAGACGACGGCCGGGCTGTACCACTGGCCCAGCGCCCACAGATCAACGGTGCCGATCTCCTCGGGCCGTGCGTATTGGCCGTCGCGCACGGCGGGCAGGGCGGCGGTCCACTGCGCGGTGAGGGTGGCGAGGTCGAGCCGGGCCACATAGGTCACGGGGTTAAGGCTGTCGGTCCGCTGCGAGGCGTCGACGCCATAGAGGAAGAGTTGTGCGCCGCCCGGCGCGAAGCCGGCGCTGCGGGGCGCGAACGGCAGCGTCACGCGGGCCTGCTCCGCGCCGGTGTCGACGGCGTAGCGGGCCAGGTCGTGCAGCTCGGCGTCGGTGCCGGCCACGAGCAAGCTGCGGCTGTCGGCCGAGAACTGCATCAGCATCGGGTACGAGGCCACGGGGATGGTCGCCGGGGCCATGGTCCAGGTGGGCAGGTCAAGGAAGTGGATGACGCCGCCCGAGTCTTGCACTTCACTAAAGATGAGGAGCGCCAGCGTGCGGCCGTCGGGCGCGAAGGCGGAGTAGTAGGACGCGCCGAGATCGGTCCAGCCCGCGCCGGCCAGCGCCACGCCGGTGAGCGGGTCAACCGGCAGCAGCGAGAGGGCCTGGCCGTTGGCATCCCAGCCGGCGAGCGGCAGGTGGGCGGCGAGCGGCAGCGGGGCACCCTCCGCCGTGGGGACCGCCGTCGCCAGCGGGGCGGTGGTGGATTCAGCCACCAGCGGGGCAGTTGTGGCGGGCAGTTGGGCGGACTGCTGGTCAACGAGCACCGGGCTGAGCGGCCCAGCGCAGGCGGCGGTGAGCGCCAGCAGCAGCGCGGTGAATAGGCGTTGAGCGAATGACATAGCAGCTCCTTAGTTCTCTAACGACTCGGCGAGGCGTTGCGCTTCGGCGAGCGGCAGGTCGGTTTCCAGGCGGTAGGTCAGGCGGCCATCGGTCCAGATGAGCACGTGCCCGTCGATCAGGCGGTACTCGTGCAGCGTGCCATTCTGCGAGTGCAGCACATACGGGCCGGTGGTCCACACCGCAGTGCCGCCGTCCACCTCAGTGAGGACGAGGCCGGGCGGGTCTTGCTTCATCACCGAGAAGATGAGCTTCTCGGCCAGGGCGGGCGCGGCCAGCAGATGCAGGCTCAGGCGCACGGCGGCG
>JAYUUW010000039.1:0-3495 GCA_043754665.1 Anaerolineales bacterium
GCACGAGGGCCGGCCTCGCCGGCCCGAAGTGCTGCGTTTTTTCGTAAGGGTCAGATACTTTGTCTCAAGGCCTCATCCTGCGGTGAGCCGGCCACTAGACGTTGGTGGACGCCGTGCCTCGTTCGCCCAATTTGCCGCGTGTCAAGTTGATTCCTGAATGTTCAATGGGACGATTTTTGTAGGGGGCGTTCGCAAGCTCAGCGGGTTTTGCTGGGCCGAACGCCCGGCGCTTGCTACCAATCGTACGCCGTATAGTCACCTGGAATCAGCTCTAAACAAAGCCGCCGCTCTCATCGCGAGCGGCGGTTTTTTCCTATGGGATGGGCCCAACTTAATTCCTAATCAAAGAACCCTTCATTGCCCGCCGGCAAATACTTCACCGCCCTGTCGATGATGAACTCCACCCCCAACCCCGGCCGGTCCCACACCTCGATCAGGCCGTCCTTCACAATCGGGTCCGGCAGCCCGGTCACAATGTCTTTCCACCATGCCGGCTGGCACTGCGGGTACTCAAACGCCACATAGTTCTGCGGCATGGTGGCACACACCTGCACCAGCCCGGCCAGCCCAAACACGCCATCGGCCCCGCCATGCGGCGCCATCAGAATGCTGTGCAGGTCGGCGTACTCCGAAATCCACTTGATCTCGGCCAGCCCGCCCACATCCAGCGGGTCCGGCCCCACCACGCGCACCGCCTGGCCCTCGATCAGTTCCATAAAGTTCTGGCGTAGGTAAATCTGCTCGCCCGTATGGATCGGCGTGCTCGTGGCCCGCGTCACCTCGCGGTACACGCTGGCGCTCACGTGCGGCGAGTAGTCGCCGGTGATCAGGTCTTCGAGCCACATCAGGTTGAGGTGCTCCACCGCCTTCGCCAGCCGGATGGCGTCGGGCACCATCCAGCCGGGGCCGCAGTCAATCGCCAGCCCCACCTCATCGCCCAGCGCGGCTTTCATGGCCTCGATGCACTCGATCACGTGGTTCAGCCCTTGCTCCGTCAGCAGGCCCTTGCCCAGGTGGCCGTAGCCCTGCTTCACCTCGCTGTAGGTGAAGTTCGGCACCGCCGCCGGCATGCCGCTGTGCCAGCCCACGCCCTGCTTCACCATGCTCCAGCCTTCCGGCCCGTTCTTCTGGCCGGTTACAATCTCGGCGTACGCTTCCGGCGTCTGGTTCCGCAGCGGCAGGAGGCCGCCGGTGCTGTAGGCCCGCACCTTATCGCGCACCTTGCCGCCCATCAGCTTGTAAATCGGCAGTCCGGCCGCCTTGCCCGCGATGTCCCACAGCGCCATCTCAATCGCGCTCACGGCGCTGCCCCACGGCTTGAACGCGCCCAGCCGCCGGATCTTGCTCACCACCCGTTCAACGTTGGTGGGGTCTTCGCCTACCAGGAACTGCTTATAGAACAGCACTTGCGGTTTGGTGAACGACGTATTCCGTTCAATCTGGCCGTAGCCGTCCACGCCGTCGTCGGTCACAATACGCACGATGGAGTTGTGGCCCATCGTCGCGCACTTCAGGTCGGTAATCTTCATACTCTGCTCCTTAGCCGCTGACTCTGGCGCATGTCTAGTCGAAGAACGTCTCGTCGCCTTCGGGCAGGTACTTCACGGCCTTGTCAATGATGAACTCGACCCCCAGCCCTGGCCGGTCCCACACCTCGATCAGGCCGTCCTTCACAATCGGGTCGGGCAGGCCGGTGACGATGTCGTACCACCACTTCGGGCTGGCCATCGGGTACTCAAACGCCACATAGTTCTGCGGCATGGTCGCCGTCACCTGCACCAGGCCCGCCAGCCCAAACACGCCGTCAATCACGCCGTGCGGCGCCATCAGGATGCTGTGCAGGTCGGCATACTCGGCGATCCATTTCAGCTCCGCCAGCCCGCCCACGTCCAGCGGGTCCGGGCCTACCACGCGCACCGCCTGCCCTTCAATCAACTCCATGAAGTTCTGGCGCAAATAAATCTGCTCGCCCGTGTGGATCGGTGTGCTCGTGGCCTGGGTCACCTCGCGGTACACACTGGCCGACACGTGCGGCGAGTAGTCGCCCGTGATCAAATCTTCCAGCCACATCAGGTTAAGGTGCTCCACCGCTTTCGCCAGCCGGATGGCGTCGGGCACCATCCAGCCGGGGCCGCAGTCAATCGCCAGCCCAATCTCGTCACCCAGCGCCGCCTTCATCGCCTCAATGCACTCAATGACATGGTTCAGGCCCTTCTCGGTCAACAGGCCCTTGCCCTGGTGGCCCAGCCCTTGGCGGGTCTCGCCATAGGTGAAGTTCGGCACCGCTTGCGGCATGCCGCTGTGCCAGCCCACGCCCTGCTTGACGATGGTGAAGCCCTCCGGCGAGTTCTTCTGCCGCGCCACAATCTCCGCGTACGACTCGGGCGACTGGTCCTTGAGCGGCACATAGCCGCCGGTGTTGTAGCAGCGCACCTTATCGCGCACCTTGCCGCCCAGCAGCTTGTAAATCGGCAGCCCGGCCGCCTTGCCCGCGATGTCCCACAGCGCCATCTCAATCGCGCTCACGGCGCTGCCCCACGGCTTGAACCCGCCCAGCCGGCGGATCTTGCTCACCACCCGCTCGACGTTGGTGGGGTCCTCCCCCACGATGAATTGCTTATAGAACAGCACCTGCGGCTTCACATACGGCTTCGAGTTCTCAATCTCGCCGTAACCGTCAATGCCCTCGTCGGTCACGATGCGAATGATGGGGTTTTGGCCCATCACCGTGCACTTCAGGTCGGTGATCTTCATGCTCCGCTCCTTGGCAGAATGGTCAGAGGCCTTCTGGCTGAATGCCTCTGAGATTGGTGGCGCTTAGGCCGGTGAAAGACACGTTTTCCGCCCACCGGGCAGGCCAAGACCGCCGGCCTGGGCCGGTGCGGGCCAAGCCGGGCGGCCAACGTGCCAGCCTAACCCATGCGGTCTCCCCAGTGTACCCCCGTCCGTACTGAACGCCCATAGGGGCGAACGCCCGACAAAACCGCCCCAGTTTTTGGCATCCGGCGCAATGGGGTGGGGGTCCCAAAAAAGTGTCGCGCGACCCTTTGACTTTGCGCCGGCCGCTTGTTAATCCAACAATTTCCTGCCACACTGTTGCCATGGAACCTGCCCGCCCCTGCCCGCTCCGGCCACCCGCCTCTCTGCCTCACACGCCATTCCGCGCGCCCGCCCCGCCCCCCGCCGCGCCGAATCCCTTGCTGCGCATAGCCGCCTCTCCTGCCGGGCCGTACACCCGCCCAAATGACAGCGGTGACAGGAAACCGGACGCCGGTGACAGCGGTGACAGGAAATCGGAAGCCGGCGACAGCGGTGACAGGAAACCGGACGCCGGTGACAGCGGTGACAGGAAATCGGATGCCGGTGACAGCGGTGACAGGAAATCCTACGCTCATGACAGCAAACCGGAAGCCCATGACAGCAACCTCCGCCGCCCGCCCGCGAGCGCCCGCCCTACTTCGCCCTTTCCGACCTCTGACCTCTGACCTCCGACCT
>JAYUUW010000040.1:0-2429 GCA_043754665.1 Anaerolineales bacterium
GCAGACCACCCTGCCACCGCTCACGCTGCCCAATGCCGGCGGCGCCGCCCCACCCACCGCCGCCCTGCCGCCGGCGCTCCGGCCGCGCCGCTGGGGGCCGTGGGTGGCCGGAGCGGTCGGCCTGGCGGCGGTGCTGCTATGCGGCACCTGGCTAACTAGTTGGGGGTTGGGCCAATGGGCGACGCGCGCCACAGCCACGGCCACGGCTACAATGGCGGTCACCACGCCCAGCACACTCGCCGCTTCCACCCCAGAGCCTAGCGCCACCGCGCCGCCGGAACCGGATGGCACCTTTACGCTCGTGCTCACGCGCGGCGCGCAGTCTGATTATTTGGTGCTTGCCAACCACAGTGACCAATCGTTTCCGTTGGCCGATTTGACTCTCGGTGAGGGCGAGAACGCTATCAGCGGGGCTGAATGGGAGCTTGACGAACTCGCCAGCGGCGCGTGCGTCACGGCCTGGAAGGATGACAAGACGGCCGAGCGCGCCGCCGACACGGAGTTGACCTGCATCGAGGGCGAGTTGCTGATTCGGGCCGGCAAGGCGCGCTTCTGGAAAGACGCCTTTGATATCTTTTTCGACGGCGCGTTGATCGGGCGGTGCGAGAAGAACGGGCCCACCTGCGAGGTGGCTGTCAGCGCGGCTCCGTAAGCGCCAGCGGACCCACCGGGCCGGGGTTCAGGTCCAGCTCACTGCACAGACGCCAGAGCCAGTTTCGTGAGAGACAGGCTCTTTTTATATTCCACACGATCGCGAGGGCGGGCCAGCCCGGTATATACTGGGGCAGTTGGGTCGCCCCAACCTGGTCGCGTTGGGGAGCGGCTGGCGTTGCGGCGCACGCGAACTCGCACTGAGGCAGCCAGAGGTGAGGAGAGCCGAGGATGTTCAAGTCGATCCGCAGCCGCTTCCATCGGAGCGCGGCCTATCCCCTCTATTATCGCGCCGTGCTCACGGCCCAAGCGGCGCGCTGGAATCTCGGCCAGTGGCTGCGCACGCGGGCCCGGCGGCTCGGCGGCGCGCCGGCCCCCACCGGCGTGAGTCTGCCAGGGCCGCACCTCATGAACGCCGTCGCCGGCACCAGCAATCGCGAGTGGTTCGTCAATTCGGGCGCACTGGCGGCGCGCAGCCTCGAGGCCATTCTGGGCCAGGCCGGGCTGAGCTTCGCGGGGTTCACGCGCGTGCTCGATTTTGGCTGCGGGGTCGGGCGGGTGATGCGGCATTGGGCGGCCGTCAGCGGCCCGGAACTGCACGGCACCGACTACAACCCCACGCTGATTAAGTGGTGTCAGACCAACCTGCGCTTCGCCCGGTTCCAGGTCAACCCCCTGGCCGGGACGATGCCGTTTGCCGATGAGCACTTCGACTTCATCTATGCCTTGTCGGTCTTCACCCATCTGACCAACGCCCAACAGGATTTTTGGATGACTGAATTTCGCCGGCTGCTGCCGCCGGGCGGGCACTTGCTGCTCTCGACGCATGGCGATTTCTTTATCCCCCAAATTCCGCTGGAGGCACAACCGGCCTACCAGCGGGGCGAACGGCTGGTGTTCGGCGGCGAGCACGCCGGCATGAACATCTGCGACGCCTATCACCCGCCGGTAGCGGTGCGCACCGAGTTGGCCGCGCCGTTTGGCTTCGAGGTGGTGGTGTTCACGCCCGAGGGCGCGTGGGGCAATCCCAAGCAAGATTATTGGCTGTTGCGGAAAGCCGCCTAGGCGCCGGCCCGATAGGAGGCCCGATGATCTCACCAACAAATTTACAATCATTGCTCGTCCTGGGCGGGGTCAACAGTTGGGAGAACCCCCAACTCACCAGCCTGAATAAACTGCCGCCCCGCGCCACGCTCTACCCCTTCCCCACGCCCGAGGCGGCGCGCACCCTCCGGCGCGAACAATCGCCCTGGTTTCTGTCGCTGAATGGCACCTGGGATTTTCAAATCGTGGCGCGGCCCGCGGACGTGACCGCAGCGGCGGTGGCGGCGGGGGAGTGGTCGGCCATACAGGTGCCCGGCAACTGGACGATGCAGGCAGATGACCACGGCCGCCCCTACGGCCGGCCGCAGTACACCAACGTGCAAATGCCCTTCCCCCACAGCCCGCCCGAGGTGCCGGATGACAATCCGACGGGCATTTATCGGCGGGTGTTTCGGCTGCCGGAGGACTGGCACACGCCGGAGGCGCGCCGCCGGGTGGTGCTGCACTTCGCCGGGTGCGAGGGCGCGCTGTTCGTGTATGTGAACGGGCAGCCGGTGGGCCTCAGTAAAGACGCCCGCACGCCGGCCGAGTTCGACATTACCAGCTTGGTGACCTTCGACGCCGACAACGAACTGCTGGCCGTCGTGACCCAATGGTCCGATGCCAGCTACGTGGAAGATCAAGACCACTGGTGGCAGGCCGGCTTGCAGCGCGAGGTGTTCCTCTACACCACC
>JAYUUW010000041.1:0-6495 GCA_043754665.1 Anaerolineales bacterium
GTGCCCCACCAGGGCGCGCACCACGGCCTTGCCCCAGCCGCGCCCACGCACCGCCGCCTCAGTGTAGACGTAAACCTCGGCGTAGCGCGGTGACTGCCAATTGATGCCGGCCACGGCCCCGGCCCGTTCGCCGGCGCGGATTTCGCAGCGCGGCAGGCCGTCGGTGCCGTTGGTGGTGACGACCAGCACATTGATCTCGGCCGCGTAGCGTTCGGGATCGAAGCGCAGGATGTCGTGCAGCTCGGCCTCCGACATGTCGAGGTATTGGTTGGCCCAGCCGGCATGCGATTCAGGCACGGTGAGGTATACCGGGCGGCCGGGCAGCAGGCCGCGCAGCAGCAGCGCCTTGGCGGCGGTGGCGCTGGGCGCGCGGAAGGTGACCAGCGGCCGGAAGAGGTCCATGCCGGTGCGGGCGCGCACCAGAAAGCCGGTGGCGGGCGCGGCGTAACTCTCAGCCGACTCGGGATGCACGAATAACTCGGTGCGCTCGGGCGAATGGTGCAAGGCGTAATAGTAAGCCAGCGCATCGGCCGCCGAGTGGTCATCCAACAAGGGCCGCACGGCGGCGCGCTGGCGTTCGAGCGAGGCACGAAGGGTCATGGGCCGCATTCTAGCACAGGAGGCGCGGGGGGAAAGTGAGAGGTGGGAGGTCGGAGGTGGGAGGAGAGCGGCTTTGGCTCGCAGGGTCAGGTAGGGGATGGAAGCGGCTCGGGCAGCTCGGGCGGCGCGGGCCGGGCGCGGAGGAAGAGGAAGAAGGCCAGCAGGCGCAGCACGGCGCTGGCCACCAGTGCGCCGCCCAAGCCGATCTGGTCGGCCAGCAGCGTGCCGATGAGCGGAGCGGCGATGGCCGAGAGGTTTTGCAGGCTTTGGGCCAAAGCCGCGAAGAGCGCCGTCTGCTTGGGCGGCACAGTCTTCATCAATTCGTCGAAGAACACCAGGTCGAGGCCGGCCTGAAAGATGCCCGAGAAGGCGGCCAGCGCTACGAGCAGTTCTACCCGGCGCGTGGAGGCCGTCAGCGCCGGGTAGAGGGCCAGGCCGAGCGAGGTGCACAGCAGCACTAGCCGCGAGCCGCGCTTCTGCGACAGGCCGGTCCAGAAGCGGTAGCCAATTAGCATGGCGATGGACTGGACTGTGCTGATGAGGCCAATCGCGGCATCGGACGCCTGCGCGGCGCGCACGTAGTAGAGCGGGAAGATCGGCGCGGCCAGCGCCATGCCCGAGAGAAACACAAAGCGCTTGCTGGTGAAGGCCACAAACGCGGGGTGTTCGGCCAGCAGCGCGCGGGCGTCGCGCAGGCGGTGGACCAGCGGCCGGCGCGGCCCCGGCGGGGGTGGCGGTGGGTTCGGCGGCAGCACCAGGCGGCTGGAGAAATACAGGCTGACCAGCCCGCCCACCGAGAAGCCCATGAAGGCCACTTGAAAATTGAGCGGGAAGGGCAGCCATTCGAGCACCAGCCCGACCAGCGTAACTGCCACCGCTGAAGTCAGGCCCAGCACCGACCAGCGCCGGCTCATCAGCTCATAGCGCCCCTGCGGCCCGGCCACGCCGTTCATCACCACCGAGAAGCCCACGTTGGTCATAATCTGCGGGATGGTGACGACCGCCCAAATGGTGAGGACCACGCTGACCGCCCAGGCCGGCGGCACGATAAGCGTGACCAGCCCGGTGGCCGCGTAGGCCAGGATGGCGAAAAAGCGGGCGCGGCCATACCACGGGACCACATTGCGCTGGCGCTGGAGAAATTGGCCGATGGCGAGCGAGAGCAGCAGCCCGGCGACGGCGGGCATGGCCGTGAGCAGGCCCACTTGAAAGTTCGTGGCGCCCAGGTGCGCGAGGAAGACCGGGATGAACGGCGCGGAGGCGCTGGCCAGGCCTACGCCGACCCCGTCGATTTGAACATTGATGAAATTGCGGCGCTGCAGCGGCGTGGCATCCGCCGGCGCCGCCGACCAGCGGAGCCAGGGTGGCAGCCGGAGCGGCATGCGGCGAGGAGGAACCGGGACAGCCGGTTAGATTTGCTCGAAGTGCGGCATATCCACCACAAAGACGGTGGCGCGGTGCTGGCCGGCCTCGGGCGCGGCGCAGGTCTCGCGGATGAGGTCGAGCACCGGCTGCACCTGATCGGCCTCGACGCCGATCATGAGCGTGACGTTGCCCCGGCGCAGAAAGCCGCCGGTACTGGCTACGCGGGTCACCCGGTAGGTGCGGGTGATGAGGGCGTCAATGACGGCCCGGTCGTCGCTGTCGCGGACAATGGCAAGGATGAGTTTCATAGTGGTTTAGAGTTGTTCAAAGCGCTCGACATTGAGGGCGAAGACCACCGCGCCGCCGACCTCGGCCTCGATAATGGCGGCGTGGAAGAGCGAGGCCGAGCCTTCCAGGTGGGCCGGCAGGTAGCGCCGCTGGCGTTTGCAGACCTCACGCAGGATAGTGAGCAGTTGGGGCTGGCGCGGGCTGTGAAAGCCCAGCAGGTACGAGATTTGGGCTTCTTGCAGCAGGCCGCCGGCAGTGTTGATCTCGGTGACCTGGAACCCCTCGCGGGTGAGGCGGGTGCGCAGTTCAGACGCTTGCTCACCCATGACGGTGATGATGAACAGGCGATCGATGCGGCCCTGAGCACGGGGAGGGGCGGTCTGATCAGGAATGGCCATAGGGTCTCGCGGGTTGAATGAGTGCGCCTGGCGGGACTTGAACCCACAACCAACGGCTTAGAAGGCCGCTGCTCTGTCCATTGAGCTACAGGCGCGCGGCTGATAATTATACCCCGCCTCGCCGGGAGATTGTAGTGGGCGGAGCCGCCGGCGCAGCGCTGAAGCGGCCAGCGCCATTGCTTATACTCAATCTGGGGCCGAGAGTCAAATGCCGCCCATGGTCCATTTAGAGCGTGGCGAGCACCGGCTCAATGGCAAAGTGCAGCGCCCGATGCGCCTGGCGCAGGGCGGCTTCCACGGCGGCGGGCGTGGCGGCGCGGGCGATGATGAAGCCCAGGTAGCTCTCGCCCTCCGGCAGCGGCACCAGCGGATAGTTGACCCGAGCCGTGATCTCCACGCGCTCGACCCCTGGCACGGCGCGGGCGTCGTCTTCGCCGATGACGCCCAGCAGCGTGCCGGTAGCCGGAATCGGGATCATCATCACCCCACCCGCCTGGCGCTCGCGGGCGTCGTCGTCCAGCGGCCAGCCGAGCGCCTGCCGCAATATCAACTCTTCGAGCGACACATCGGCGCTGTGGGTAAAGCGGAGCGTCTGGCCGCACAGCCCGCCGATGGAACGGCCGGCCACCTCCAACAGCCACGCGCCTTGGGCGTTGACGCGGGCTTCGCCGTGCACCGCGCCCTCGCGCAGGCCCAGCGCGGCGGCGGCAGCGGCCACGCACTCCGCCAGGGCGGCCTGGGTGGCGGCCTCGGCGCGCGAGGGCGTAACGTACAGCGTCTCCTCGAAGAACGGGCCGTCCAGCGGGTCGGGCTTGTCAAAGATCGCCAGCACTTGCAAGCGGCCGGCGCTCATCAGCCCTTCCAGGGCATATTCGCGGCCAGGGATAAACCCTTCGATCAGGATATCCGCTTGGCGCAGCGGGCGCAGCAGGGCGGCCACGCGCGCCAGGGCGTCGGCCAGCGCGGCGGGCGTGTCGGCGCGGATGACGCCCCGACTGCCCGAGAGGCAGGTGGGTTTGACCACGCACGGGTAGCCAATCTCAGCGGCCACGGCGGCGGCTACCTCGGCGAACGGCTGGTCAATGTCAAACAAGCGGAAGGGCGGCACGCGCAGGCCGGCGGTGCGCAGCAGTAGGCGCATTTGGTGCTTGTCGCGCGCCGCTTCGGCGGCGCTGACGGCGTTGTGGCGCAGGCCGAGGGCCGCGCCCAGGTGGGCAGCCAGCAGTACCGTGGCGTCGTCCGTCGGGATGATCGCGGCGAACGGGCGCTGGTCTGCCAGCGTGCGCACCTGGCGGATGGCGCGAGCCGGGTCGCGGAAATCGAGCCGCACGATTGCCTCGCCGGAGCTCACATGGGCCGGCGGCACATCCAAGCCGCGCACCACGTCCACGCCGAGCTTGTGGGCGGCAGCGAGGAAGGCCTCCAGGCGATAAGAATGTGCTCCGGCCAGCACCAGCACGCGCGGGGCGGGCGCGGAGGCGTCGGTCGTCATGCGCGGGCCGCCGGGGGCCAGAGGCCGGTGACCTCGAACAGCCGATAGAGGCCGGTCTTGCCTTTGATTTCCAAATCAACCGACCGACCGAGAGCGACCCGCTCGGTCACCTGGCCGAGGGTGCGCGCCGTGATGAGCAAGCCGGTGCCGGCCGCCTTGTTGGCACCCTCGACCCGGCTGGCGAGGTTCACGGCGTCGCCGATGGCGGTAAGGCGGCGGCAGTCGCCGGCCCCGACCGCGCCGAGCACCACCTCGCCATAGTGGATGCCGACGCCAATGCGGAAGTTGGTCTTGAACTGGGCCTCAAAGTAAGGCTGCATGGCTTCGACGGCGCGCAGCATCGCCAGCCCGGCCTCAACCGCGTTGAACGCGGCGTTGGCCGGGTCGTCGACGCCGAACAGAGCCATGAGACCATCGCCCATAAAGTTGTCGATTTGGCCGTGATGCTGGTTGATAATCGCTCCCACGCGGCTGAAGTAGCGGTTGAGCACGTGAATGACGTCGTAGGGCAAATGCGCCTCAGAGAAGGCGGTGAAATCCCGGATATCGGAGAATAGGATGGCCACTAGGCGTTCCTCGCCCACGCTGCGGGGCGCGCCGCCGGCAAGCTCCTGATCAACCAGGGCCATATCTTCATCATCCAACACCAGGCGGCGCAGGGTCACGTCGCCGCCCAGCGTGGTCTGGCAGGCCAGGCGCACATTGGGGCCGAAGTTACGGCGGTCGGCCATCTTCTGCTCGCGCTCGTTGCGGGGGGCGCAGTGTTCCAGGCCGCTGAGCACCAGCACGCGGCAGGTGGAACAGCGCGCATTGCCGCCGCACACATGCGTGTGCGGAATGCCGTTTTGCAGCGAGGCGCGCAGGATAGACGTGGCCTCATCCACTTCAACCGTTTTCTCGTTTTGGTACTCGATCCAGGGCACAGCGCCTCCCTACCGGCCGGCCAGGGGTTGACGCGGGCAGCAGCAGGGTCATTATACGCCCGGTTGGGTGGGTTTTTAGGGAAACCGGCGTTTTTCGGCGGCCGGCGGCATTGATTAAACGGCGCGGCCTCGACTACAATCAGCGCATGGAGACGAACCGCTAAATGCGCGCCACGAACCGCCTGAACTGGTTGGGCATTTTCTCGGGCATCAGCCTCATCGGCGCGGTGCTACTGCTGGTGATCGAGTTGGTGCTCTTCAGCCGCAGCTTCTCGGCGCTGCCGGCCGGGCTGGCGCTGGCCAGCGTGCCGGTGGGCGGGCTGACCGAGCAGCAGGCGCAGGAGCAGCTCATCCTGGTGTACAACTCGCCGGTGGAATTGCAGTACCAGGACCAGCGCATCCGGCTGGACCCGGCCATGGTGAGCTTTGAAATCGATACCAGCCTGATGCTGCCGGAGGTCAATCAGTTCCGGCTCAACGAGAACTTCTGGAGCGGCTTTTGGGACTTCTTGTGGCTGACGCCGGGGCAGGCCAACGATGTGCCGCTGCGGTCGACCTACTCGCCGGAGCGGCTGCGGGCCTACCTGGCCGATGTGGCGGCGCGCTACGACCGGCCCGGCAGCGACCCCCAGGCCGACCCGAGCACGCTGGGCTTCCAAACGGGCGCGCCGGGACATGTGATGGATGTGGACGCGGCCGTAAGCCTGGTGGACGCCGCGCTGCACTCGCCCACCGAGCGCACCGTAGCGCTGCCGGTGGCCGAGCAAACGGCCGTGCGCCCGACCTTTGAGACGTTGAGCGACCTGCTCTACACCGACCTGGGCTTGTTCCAGTTCAGCGGCATTCTGAGCCTGTTTGTGACCGACCTGACCACCGGGCGCGAGTTGGTGGTCAATGCGCAGAACCAGGTGCCGGTGCCAGGGCCGATTGCCTACTCGGGCATGAGCACGATCAAAGTGCCGATCATGGTGTCGTTCTTCGCGCGCAACGTGGGCGAACCGAACATAGAGCAAACGGCGCTGTTACAGAAGAGTATCGACGCCTCCGACAACGAATCGACCGACCTGCTCATGAGCATCATCGGCGGCGGCGATGGGTTTGAGGGCACGCGCCGGGTGACGGCCGACATGCAGCGGCTGGGCCTGACCAGCACCTACATCAGCGGGCTGCTCACCACGCTGGGCGCGGTATTGCTGCCCATTGACACCCCCGCCAACAGCCGCACCGACCTCTTCACCAATCCTGACCCCTACAACCAGGCCACGGCCGAAGACATGGGCGCGTTGATGGTGATGATCTACCAGTGCTCGCAGGGCGGCGGCGCGCTCCTGGCGGCCTTTGACGGCCAGGTGACGGCGGCCGAGTGCCGGCAGATGATCGATCTGCTGACCACCAACGAAGTCGGACCGATCTTCATCACCGGCGGGTC
>JAYUUW010000042.1:0-1641 GCA_043754665.1 Anaerolineales bacterium
CGTTCAGGTAGCCCGGCTGCGCCGCCACGAAGGCGTCAATGTCAAAGCCCACGCTGGTGGGGCCATAGATCAGCTCGCTGTCGGGGATCATTTTGTAGGCCGTGCCGCCCAGCGGGAACCAATAGGCCGGCAGGCTCAGCGCCTGGCCGGAGGCCAGCGTACTGGTGAGCGACAGGCTGGGGTTGAGGGCCAGGATTTCATCGGCCGTGGTGTTGAAGTGCGCGGCCAGCGCCAGCACCGTGTCGCCCGTCTGTGTGACGTAGGGCAGCACCTCGCCGACTGCGAACGGCTCGCGCGTGGGCAGCGGCGTGGCATCGTAGTCGGGCGTGGGCGCAGCCGTGGGGGCCACGGCCGAGGTCGAGGTCGCCAGCGGCGGCGGCAGTTGGGCCGGCGGCAGCGGCGTGCAGGCGGCCAGCGCCAGCGCGGCCAGGAGCATTAGGCGGAAGAACAAACGCAGAGACACCATAGGGATACCAATCCAACTTCTACCAGTGTGCTCGACTTGAGCACCGTCAACGATCATGGCGCACGGCCGTCCAGGCGGCGGTGCAGGTGCAGGCTTCCACGACGACCCCGTCGCGCGTCAGCGTGCCGAAGTATTCCCCCTTCCCCGGCCCGGCCACCCAGCCGCTCATCGTAAACGGCACCGGGCCGTCGGCTGGAATCCACTCACCGTTGTACTTGCGGGCGATGTGCAGGTGCGTGCCGGTGGCGCGCCCGCCCTCACACGAGGGATGGCCGATGTGGCCGCCGCGCTCCACCAGTGTGCCGGCCTGCACCCGGTCGCGCGCGGCAATGTGCAGATAGAGAATCACCCAGCCGGTGGCCTCGGCCCCGTCCCCGTCCAGGTCTACCACCACCGCGCCGTTGGTGGCGCGCAGCACCAGGCCGGCCGCTACGCCCGTCACCCAGGCATTGCTATCGGCGCAGCCGCCGACCACCGCGCCGGGGGCGAAGTCGAGCGCCGCCTGCGCGCCGCCCAGTTCCCACGCGCCGTGCGGGCCGCCCGAATAGTACCAGGTCTGCCCGATGGGAAACGGCAGCGACATAGACACTTGCGTCAGGTCGTCGGGCAGCAGCGGGCTGAGTTCGCGGCCCATTGGGTCGCCAAAGAATTGCTGATAGGTGTTGAGGAAGCCCTCGGGGCGCATGGCCTGCTCCCACTCGGCCCGGTCGAGCACCTGGGCGTAGAAGTAGTGCAGCGCCACGGTGCCGGCATTGAGCTGCGGGTTGAGGCGCAGGGTCGAGCCGTCTTTGAACGTCAGCTCGGTCAGCGTGCCGGCCCGCCAGCCGTAATATCCAATAGCGATCTGACTGGTGGCCCAGGTGAGCTGAGCGTTAAGGTTCACCAAGTAGTCGTGGACGTAGTGATAGGGATACTTGAGTTCGTCGCCGGAGGGCGAGGGGTTGGTCACCCAGCCGCTCAGGTCTTCGAGCAGCGCCATCAGCAGGCGCGGATTGATCGAATGGTCACGCGCTGCCACCGCCAGCACCTTGCCGCCGCGCTGCGTGGCCTCGTCGGCGTAGCCCAAGTACTGCGCCAGGTAGCCGCCCTGCGTCTCGGCGAAGGCTTGCGGGTCAAAGCCGGCCGCCGCGCCGCTAAAGACCACCTCTGAGTCGGGCACCAACTTGTCGCCCGGC
>JAYUUW010000043.1:0-3850 GCA_043754665.1 Anaerolineales bacterium
GAGTCGCGTTGCAAAAGGAGAGGCACACCGATGAACGCAATAACCGCCGGCGCGCAGATCGTGTACGTGTTGTCAGTGGAGGACGCTGAGAACATCAACCAGCAGATCGCCAAGTACCCCGACCGGCAGCCCGCCGGCACCCACGTGGCGCCCGGCCAGCGCGTGCCGGCCACCGCCGTCATATCGCTGGGGCCTCAGCAGGCCGGCCCCGAGCGCCTGGCCGTGCGGCTCGACGGCGCCGACCCGTCGGGGCCTGAGCACGCCTATCATGTCGCCGCCGCCGATCTGGTCTATGCCGACGGCGCCTGGCATAAGCCGGAAAACTAACGCCTAATCTGGGCGGCCCCCGGCGCGGTACCAGCGCTGGGGGCCGCCTGTCTCGCTCCGGCCCCTTGGCCGCTAGCCCAATTTTGGTCCGCGCCGCATGAGCGTCATTGACGACATCAAAAGCCGGCTTGACCTGGTCGAACTGATCTCCGAGACCGTCAAGCTGCGGAAGTCGGGCCGCACCCTCACCGGGCTGTGTCCCTTCCATCCGCACAAGAACAACACGCCCTCCTTTGCGGTCTGGCCCGAAAGCGGCAACTGGCGCTGCTTCGGCCAATGCAACGAGGGCGGCGACGCTTTTAAGTTCGTCATGAAGCGCGACGGCGTCGACTTCGCCGAAGCCCTGCGCGTGCTGGCCCAGCGCACCGGCGTCACCCTCACGCCGCGCAGCCCCGAGCAGCAAGAGCGCGACGACAACCTCGACCACCTGCGCCGCCTGCTCGACGACGCGGCCGTGTATTACAACCACCTGCTCAAGAACGCGCCCGGCGCCCAGCACGCCCGCGCCCATGTCTCCGGCCGCGGCCTCACCGACAAAGCCGTCGAGATGTTCCAACTTGGCTACGCGCTCGACACCTGGGACGCCGGCCTCAAGTACTTCCTCGGCAAAGGCTACGCCCAGCAAGATTTGCTCGACGCCGGGCTGATCGTTGTGAAGGAAGAAGACGATAAGGTCTTCGACCGCTTCCGCGACCGGCTGATGATCCCCGTGCGCGACGAGCGCGGCCGCATGACCGGCTTTCAGGCCCGTGCCCTCAAGCCCGACGCCCTGCCCAAATTCATGAACAGCCCGCAGACCGCGCTGTTCGACAAGGGCCGCACCCTGTTCGGGCTCGACCTGGCCCGCAAGCCCATCCGCGAAGCGCAGGCCGCCATTGTGGTCGAAGGCAACCTCGATGTCATCGCCGCCCACCAGGCCGGTTTCGCCAATGTGGTATCCTCGCAGGGCACCGCGCTCACCGAGCACCAAATGCGGCTGCTCAAAAAGCACGCCCCGCGCATCATTCTGGCGCTCGACGCCGATGCCGCCGGCGACGCCGCCACCCTGCGCGGCCTGAACGTCGCCCGCGAGGCGCTCGACCGCGAGAGCGAAATCGGCTTCGACCCGCGCGGGCTGGTCAAGACCGAAGGCCGGCTGGGCACCGACATTCGCGTCATGACCCTGCCGCTGGGCCTCGACCCCGATGACGTCATCAACGCCAACCCCGACCAGTGGCGGCAGATCGTCGCCGACGCCGAGCCGGTCGTGGCCTACGTCATCCGCGTGCTCACCACCGGCCGCGACCTGGACGATCCCAAGGTCAAGACCGAAATCGCCGCCACCGTGCTGCCGCTGATTGAAGATGTGGCCCAGCCCATTGAGCGCGACACCTACCGCCAGAAGCT
Source organism: Anaerolineales bacterium (assembly GCA_043754665.1). GTDB lineage: Bacteria > Chloroflexota > Anaerolineae > Anaerolineales > UBA6663 > JADZEK01. Next base: position 1,714 of record JAYUUW010000043.1, read on the forward strand.
GGCGCGCGTGCTGCGCGTGGAGGAGCGCTCGCTCGTGGTGCGCCCCACCAGCGCAGACTTATCGCGCCGCCCACCCAAGCGCCCCGCCCACGACCGGTACTCCGGTCGCGCCCCCGCCGCTGGGCCGGTCGAGGATGACACGCCCGCCCAGCCCGCCGCTGCGCCGGCCCAGATTGTCTCCAAGCTGGAGGCCTATTGCCTGGGCGCGCTGCTCGGCCAGCCCGAGCAGCTCTACAAGGCCGACCGCGAACTCCAGGCGCTCGGGCTGCCCAAGCTGGCCGCCGGCGACTTTGTGGCCGTGGAGCACCAGTTGATCTTTGGTGCGCTCACCGCCGCGCTGGAGCAGGTGGAGCTCGACCCGGCCGAGTATGTGCGTCTGCATCTCGACGCCGCGCTCCAGCCGCGCCTGGCCAGCCTGCGCACCGTCGAGGCCCCGCCCGAGCTGGGTATGGGCCTGCGGGCCGAGGTTGGCCCCACCGAGGCGCGCTCGGGCGAAGAACTGCTGGCCGCCATCCTGCGCCTGCGCAAACGCACCATCGACGCCTGGCTGCGCGAACTGCGCTTTTTGGCCGAAGACGCCGGCGAGCAGGGCGACGCGCGGGCCGAGGCTTTTCAGCAGGAAATTTCACACCAGGCCGTCGCGCGTGACCGCGTGGACCGGGCCCTGGCGCGGCGCGGCAAGCGCGGCGAACGGCAGTCCAAAATTGGGTTGAGGTAAATCCCAGTCTGACGGTAAAATTGTACCCGAGCGAATAACCTGGCTATGATGAGACCTAAGAAACCAGTTGGGCCGACCGTGCCGCCGAAGGGCGCGCCCCATGATGACGACGATGACTCCGACGACGGCGATCTGGGCGACTTTGAGCCCGCGGCCGGCGAATTGGAGGCTGACCCCATTCACCTGCTCGAAGACGCGGACGCGGATCTCGAAGTCGGCCTGCCCGAAGACGTAGACCTCGAAGTCGGCTTGCCCGAAGTCGAAGACGTGCTGCCCCTCGATGGCGAAGAAGAGGCCGAGGCGGAAACCGAAACCGACGAGGTCGAAAGCGACAACGACGGCGACTCAGACGACCGCGAGCCGGCCGAAGACGAGTCCGAAGAAGCCGAAGAAGAGCCCGACCCCGAGGTCGGTCTGGCCGCCGAGATGCCCGACGACTCGGTGCGCATGTACCTTAAGGAAATCGGCCGGGTCCAACTGCTCGACTCGGACCGCGAGATTTGGCTGGCCACGCTCATGCTGGCCGAAGAACGGCTGGTGCAGTTGCGCTCGCACAGCGCCGCCGCCGAGACCCCACACACCCCGGTCGAAATGTGCCTGTTGCTCTTTGAAGAGCTGCAAATCAACTGGGAGCGGCTGCAGGAAGAGCTGCGCCGCCACAAGCAGGACCCGCTCGACCTCATCCGCCTCGTGCGCGAGACCCAGGCCCTGCGCGTCAACTGGAACTCCGACGTGCGCTCCTACCTGCGCCAGCGCCTCGATAACGGCCTATGGGGCCGCGACAAGCACTGGGAGAAGGTCGCCCAACTGGCCTTCGAGATTTTCGTGGGCCTGTACCTGTTCCCCGAGACCACTCAGAACAAGCTGTGCGACTATTTAGAGAAGCACACCGGCAAGAAGCTGGGCTTCCCCGAGAAGCGCACCTTCAAGACTTGGCTGCCCGACGACGCCGAGGTGGAAACCGAGTTTGCCGCCATGCTGCGCCGCGCCGACGACGCCAGCAATGCCCTCGTCCGCGCCAACCTGCGCCTGGTGGTCAGCGTGGCCAAGCGCTACATCGGCCGCGGCATCAGCCTGCTCGACCTGATTCAAGAAGGCAACATCGGCCTGCTGCGCGCGGTGGAGAAGTTTGACCCCACCAAGGGCTTCAAGTTCAGCACCTACGCCACCTGGTGGATTCGCCAGGCCATCACCCGCGCCATCGCCGACCAGAGCCGCACCATCCGCGTGCCGGTGCACATGATCGACACGATGAGCAAGGTTCGCACGGTCTCCCGCGAGCTCGTGCAAGAGCTCGGCCGCGAACCGACGGCCGAGGAAACCGCCCTCCGGGCCGGCCTGTCGATCGACGACGCCCAATGCATCCTGAAGATGTCGCGGCAACCGCTGTCGCTGGACCAACCGGTCGGCGATCACGAC
>JAYUUW010000044.1:0-2838 GCA_043754665.1 Anaerolineales bacterium
CCGCTTGGAGCTTCACCCGGTCGGGGATGCTCAAACGCGAGAGCGTCGGCGGCACAGCGTCGGCGGGGGCCTCGGCCAGCGCCGCGTCTAGGGCGTCGGCCAGCGCCTGGCCCGTGGCGAACCGCTGGCTAGGATCTTTGGCCAGGGCCTTCAAGATCACCGCTTCCACGGCGGGCGTCAGCACGGGGCGCACCTGGCGCGGCGGGGGCGGCGCGTCGTGCAGATGCATGGCCGCCACCTCGGCCGGCTCGGGTGCCAGAAAGGGCAGGCGGCCGGTGAACATCTCGTACAGGACCACGCCCAGCGAATACAAATCGCTCTGCGGCACGACCTGATTGGAGGCGACGACCTGTTCGGGCGACATGTAGTGCGGCGACCCGAACACCTCCGCCCCCTCCAACTCGGGCAGCAGCGCCAGCCCAAAGTCGGTGACGATGGCGCGGCCCTGCTCGTCGAGCATGATGTTGGAGGGCTTGATGTCGCGGTGGATGACGCCCTGCCGGTGGGCGTAATCGAGCGCGCCGCCTACCTGGCGGACGAGGCGGCGGGCCTCACTCGGATCAATCCACTCGCCGCTTTTCCGATAGCCGGCCAACAGCACGCCCAGGTCGGCCCCAGCGATGTACTGCATGGCGATATACAGGCACCCGGCCGCCTCGCCAAAGCGGTAAATCTGAACGATGTGCGGGTGATCGAGCCGCGCAATCGCCTGCGCCTCGCTCTCGAAGCGCCGAATGTAGGCCGCGTCGGCCCGAAACTTCGTCTCAATGACTTTGACCGCCGCGTAGCGCCGCAGCCGCACATCCACGGCCCGATAGACGCGCGCCATGCCGCCCTGGCCTAACAGCGCTTCGAGTTGGTATTCGTCCAGTTGTCGGCCGAGCACGCTGTCGGTATTCATGGGCAATGGCTCAGGCGCTGGCCGCCGCTAGGGCAAGTAGATGTCACAGCGGTGAGCGGCAATGTCGCAGCGCCCGACCTCGGCGTCGTTCCACAAGACGCGGAACTGGGTGCTGCCCTCTTGCGTGGTCCAGAAGATGCCGGGGTCGGCCGCGAACGGCGTGCGCTGCACCACCTTGCGGTTATTGCACTCGGGCGGCGCGAAATGGTCACGATAATCAATGAGTTCCACTACCGCGCAATAGCCGGCCCGAAAATTGGAATAGATCTCGCCCCAGCGCTCTCCATCCCAGCGGTTGGCCGGCTGGCCGTCAGCCGTGAGGCGTTCGAGGGCCAGCGGGTTGATCGAGCGATCATTCGCCGATAGGTTGTGAAAATACAGGCTGGTGTCGTCGTAGTACAGCGCAAAGTGGTCGCCGGCCGGCGGGGCCGCGCCATCGACGGCGGCAGCCGTAGCGGGGACAGCGCTCGGTTCGCTGGCGGCCAGAGTGGGGTCGGCCGGGCTGGCGTCGGTGGGGCTGGCGTCGGTGGCGGAGGCTGTGCCGTTGGCCTCGGCTTGGTCGGGCGTGTCGCGCCCTGACAGCATATTGGCCAGACCCAGCAGCGGCGCGAGCACCACCAGCACGATGACGCCGGCGCCTAGCCACGCGGCCGGGTGCGGTCGCAGTTGTTGCGCCGTGGCCGCCGTCCAGGGCCGCTGGCGGAGCACGGCCCCCACGGCGGCCAGATCGCGCGCCAGGTACACGTAGGCCGGGTGCCGCCGCACACGCTGTAGAAACTTGGGCAGTTCACGGGCCAGGTAGATATAGGCCGGGTGCCGCCGCAGGCGCTGCCCCAATGGCGGGGCGGGGGGTGGCTGGGTCGCTTGTTGGTTCACGCGCCCCGGAGGCAGGGGCGCTAAAAACGCCAGCGTCGGCTCAGGCACATCCAGCGCTTCCGCCAGCGCGTCCATCAACGCCTGCCCGGTCTGGTAACGGTCGGCCGGGGCCTTGCTTAGCGCCTTCAGCACCACGGCTTCCACCGCCGGGCTGAGGTCGGGGTTGAACTGGCGCAGCGGGGGCGGCGCCTGTTGCAGATGCAGCATCGCCAGGGTCAGCGGGGCCGGGTCGTCAAACGGCACCCGCCCGGCCAGCATCTCATACAGCACGATGCCCAGTGAGTAAAGATCGGATTGGGGGACCACCTCGGCCGAGTTGCGCGCTTGCTCCGGCGCGAAGTAGTGCGGGCTGCCGAAGATTGTGCCCTGCGTGCCCTGCGCCACATTCAGCGCCAGGCCAAAATCGGTCAAGACCACGCGGCCGTCGTCGGCCACCATGATATTAGCTGGTTTGACGTCGCGGTGAATCACGCCGCGCGCATGGGCGTAATCCAGCGCGGACGCCACCGCCCGCCCGAGCCGCATCACCTCCAGCGCCGGCAGCCGCCGGCTTTGGGCGTGGGCCTGCGCCAGCACCGCGCTCAGGTCGTGGCCCGGCACGAACTCCATCACATAGTAATAGAGCCCGTGGTCGTCATCGGCATAATAGACCTGCAGAATGTTCTGATGCCGCCAGGTGGCGATGACGCGGGCTTCATTGACGAAGCGCTCGGCGTAGGCCGGGTCGCCCTGGTAGCGGGCGTCAATCAGCTTGACCGCCACCGGCCGGTCGAGCTTCACGTCCCAGCCGTAGTAGACGGTCGCCATCCCCCCGCGCCCCAGGACGCGGTCGAGACGAAAGCTCGCCAGTTGTCTGCCAATCAGTGGATCTGCGTCTGCCATGCTACAATTCTATCAAGTCTCAGCGTGCCGGGCCGCTGGCAGGCGCAATTGGGGCTGCCCTGCGTTCTTTCGGCCATTCCCATGAGGTGTCATGCCCCCATCTTCTGCCAGCCCCCTTCGCCTGCTCTTGGGGCTGAGTGTTTGCCTGCTCCTGTGGGGAGCGTCGCTTGCAGCCGTAT
>JAYUUW010000045.1:0-2200 GCA_043754665.1 Anaerolineales bacterium
GGGCGAAGCCGGTGAGAACGAGCGGGCCGAATGGGTGCGGTTGACCGAAACGGTGGGCGAACGACTCGCCCTGGCCCTGGCCAACGTGAATTTGCGCGAGGCCCTGAGGCATCAGGCGGTGCGCGACCCGCTCACCGGGCTGTTCAACCGGCGCTATATGCAGGAAACCTTGGATCGGGAGTTGAGCCGCGCCGCCCGCAGCCAGCGTGCGGTGGCCGTCTTGTTCCTCGACCTGGACCACTTCAAGCGCTTCAACGATACCCACGGCCATGATGGCGGTGACGCCTTGCTGCGCGAAATGGGACACTTGCTGAAGAACAGCCTGCGAGGCGAAGACATCGCCTGCCGGTATGGCGGCGAGGAGTTCTTGCTGATTATGCCCGACACCCCCATGGCGGCGGCGGCGCAGCGCGCCGAAGCGCTGCGGGCGAGCATGGCGGCGATGCGGGTGAAGCACTATGAACAACTGCTGGGCGCCGTGACGCTGTCGGTCGGCGTGGCCGTCTTCCCAGACCACGGCACGACCGGCGACCTGCTAATCCACGCGGCCGACCAAGCGCTGTACCTGGCCAAGCAGGCCGGCCGCGACTGCGTGCGCGTCATGCCGGCCTGAGCGAAGGTCCACTACCCACTGGCTGTCAGCGCGCCAGCCAGCGCGACACCCCCTGACTTTGGAGGGGGACCGAAGGTCGCCTCGCAAACATACCCCTAGCCGCTTGTGACTACCCCGGCTTTTCGCATACCATCCTCCTAGACCCGCCGAGCCAACCCGCGCGGGCCGACCCGTGTGGCCGTGGGCCACTGTCCCCTTACGGAGGTATTGCATGCGCGAAACCGTTGTCCGCCAAGTCGTCACCCGATTGTTAACCGATCCCGAGTTCGCCGTCACCATGCGCTCCACGCCGGGCAAGGCGCTGCGTGAGTACGACCTGGCCGACGATGAACTGGCGGCCCTGTACGACAACGACTCCTTTGGCTCGAGCCTGGGCCGGCTGGAAACTCGCATTTCCGCCTCGGTGATGAAGCCGATCATGATGACGCCCGACTGCTGCGGCTGTGTCGAGCCGGCGTGCGCCAGCGGCAAAAAGGACTGCAAGTGCTGCCCGGCGAGCAGCGCCTGGTAGGCCCGCGCCCCGGCTGAAAGAAGGTCCCCCATGTGCGTCATCCCCAACACTACCGAATATGCCGAATGCCTGACCACCCTGGCGGCTCGCACGCGCACCATCGCCTCCGGCGAAGCCAACGCCTACATCTGGCTGCAGCGCGGGTTTCAGTTGCAGCAACTGCACGACCTGGCCGGCGCGGTGCGCGACTTTACCCGCGCGCTGGACCGGGCGGACGAGCTGACCGCCGAGCACCAGGCCTGGGTCTACGACCACCGCAACACCTGCCTGCGCCAGCTTGACCGGTTCGACGAGGCCGTGGCCGATGGCGAGGCGGCCGTCGCGCGCTTGCCGGAGGAGCCGGACTACCGCCTGAACCTGGGCTATGCCCGGCTGCGCGGAGGCGACGCAGCCGGCGGTCTGGCCGACCTGAACCACGCGCTGGCGCTGCAGCCCGACCTGGACCTGGCGCGCATCTACCGCGGGCGGGCCTACATGGAACTGGGCCAGCACGCGGCCGCGATTGCCGACCACACCTACATCCTCGACAAGTCGGACCGCGACCTGGCCTACCACCTGCAACTAGCGCGGGCGCAGTCGTACCTGGCGCTGCAGCGCTACGGCGACGTGCTGGCCGATTGTGCCGAGGCCGAGCAGCACGTGGGGGCCGACAAGTTCGGGGCGCGCTATCAAGTGCACTTGCTGCGCGGGTATGCCTACTTGGGGCTGGGGCAAGCGGAGGCCGCGCTGGGCGAGTTCACGCGCACCATCGCCTATAAGCCCGACCTGTTGGAAATCTATCTGTGGCGCGGCGTGACCTACCGCCGCCTGGGCGACAGCCTCTCGGCCGCCGACGATCTGGCGACCTTCGTGGCGCGCTTCCCCGGCGGCGCGCGCCAGGCCATGCAGTTGATTGCCAACGCCATGGAAACGACGTCCGGCGCGCCCACGGCCCAGCCCGTGGCGGCCACACCGCTTGAGCTGCTGGTGGCGGCTTAGGCCATGTGCGTCAAGCCGAATACCCCCGAGTACGGTGTGTGTGTGGCCGAGCTGGAGGCGTTTACGCGCCAGATCGCGGCAGGCGGCGCGCCGGCCGT
>JAYUUW010000046.1:0-4658 GCA_043754665.1 Anaerolineales bacterium
GCCCAGGTGAAGGTCAGCGCCGGCGATAGCGTCGCCCGCGCCCTCGCCAGCCTCAGCGCCTAAGCGGCCCCTGCCCGATGGATCTGTCGGCTACCATTCACCTCCTCGGCGGGCTGCTGGGCCGGGTCGTCAGCGCCCAAGAGTCGCCCGCCCTCTTTGAGCTGGAGGAGCGCATCCGCGCCAGCGCCAAAGCCCGCCGCGCCGCCGAACCGGGCGCCGCCGAAGCCCTGGCCCGCGACGTAGCCGCCCTCACCCCGGCCCAGGCGCGCGCAGTCGCCTCGGCCTTCACGCTCTACTTCGACCTCGTCAACCTGGCCGAGGAGCGCTTTCGGGTGCTCGCCCTGCGCGAGCGCGAGCGCCAGTTGGATCCCGCGCCTATCAGCGAGGCCATCCCCGCCGCCATTCGCCGCCTTAAGGCCCAGGGCATCGCGCCCGAAGCGCTGAAGGACCTGCTCGACAACCTGCAAATTGAGTTGGTGCTCACCGCGCACCCCACCGAGGCCAAGCGGCGGACAATCCTCTCTCAGGTCAGCCGCATCTCGCTGGCCCTCAAGCAGCTCGACGCGCCCGACCTGCTGCCTCGCGAGCGCGAAGCCTGCCTCAACACCATTCTCACCGAGATCACGACGGTCTGGCTGACCAGCCGCGCCCGCACCGACAAGCCCGCCGTCACCGATGAGGTGCGCACCGGCCTGTACTTTGTGGGCGAGATTTTTTGGGACGCCCTCCCGCGCATTTACGCTGACCTGGAGCGCGCCCTGGCCGAGCACTTTCCCGGCGTCGTCGCGCCCGCCCGCTGGCTCACGCTCGCCTCGTGGATCGGCGGCGACCGCGACGGCAACCCCAACGTCACCGCCGGCGTCACGGCCGAAACCCTGCGCCTGCACCGCGGCCTCGCCATCGAGCGCCACCGTTCGCGCCTGCAAGACCTGGCCCGCCGCCTCAGCCTCAGCCAGCGCCAGGTGCCGCTGACGCCCGAGCTTCAGTCCTGGCTCGACGCCCGCCGCCCGCTGCCCGACCACATCGCCTTCCTTGAGCGCCGCTATGGCGACGAGCCCTTCCGCCTCATCATCGCCCTCTTGGCCGACGACTTGGAGATGGCCTCGCGCGACGACATGACCGCCCGCCTGCTCGACTCGCGTCCGCACACGGCCCGCGTCCGCACCGAGGACTTCACCACGCCGCTGGACCACGTGGCCCAGGCCATCCCGCCCGGGCTGGCCGCCGGGGTGCTGCGTAACGTGCGCCGCCAGTTCGAGGTCTTCGGCGTGCACGCGGCCCGCCTCGATCTGCGCGAAGACTCCAGCCGCCTGACCGCCGCCCTGGCCGAACTTTTGCGCGGCCTCAACCTCGACCTGGCCTTTGACCAGGCCGATGACTCGACCCGCTTGCAGCGGCTGGTGCAATTGCTGGCGCTGCCCAACCCGCAGTTGGCCGCCAACCCCGGCGTCACCGCCGCCACCGCCGAAACGTGGTCGCTCTTCCGGCTCATGGCCCGCGTGCGCTCGGTGTACGGCCCGGAACTGCTCGGCCCGTTCGTCGTCTCGATGACGCGCGGCCCCGCCGATCTGCTGACCGTGCTGCTGCTCGCCCAGTGGGCGGGCTGCGCCGAGGGCCTATCCATCGTCCCACTGTTCGAGACCGTGGACGATCTCGACGCCGCCCCGCGCATCCTCACCGAACTGTTTTCGCTGGCTCCCTACTGCGCGCACCTGCGCTCCTGCGGCGACGAGCAAATGATCATGATCGGCTACTCTGACAGCAATAAGGATAGCGGTTATCTGGCCGCCACCTGGGCGCTCTACCAGGCCCAGGCCGCTGTGGCCGAGGTATGCCGCGCCCACGGCGTGCACTTCACGCTCTTCCACGGGCGCGGCGGCACGGTGGCGCGCGGCGGCGGCCCCGCCAACCGCGCCATCCGCGCCCAGCCGCCGGGTACGGTCAACGGCCGTTTCCGCGTCACCGAGCAGGGGGAGGTCATTGCCTCGCGCTATGGCGACCCCGACCTCGCCCACCGCCATCTGGAGCAGATCGTCAGCGCGGTCCTGCTCGCCTCCGCGCCCGCCCGCGCTGAGCATGCGACCGAAGACCCGCTGCCCGAGGCCTGGCGCGCCGCCGTCACCACCATGTCGGCCCAGGCCCGCGCCGCCTATCGCCAGTTGGTGTACGAGACGCCCGGCTTCATGGACTTCTGGCGCGCTGCCACGCCGCTTGATGAGATCAGCCGCCTGCGCATCGGTTCGCGGCCCACGGCGCGGCGGGGTGGGGCACTGGCCGTCACCAACATCCGCGCCATCCCGTGGGTCTTCTCGTGGATGCAGGCCCGCTTCAACCTGCCTGGCTGGTACGGCCTGGGCACCGCCCTGGCCGGCGCCGACCTGGGCATGCTGCGCGAGATGTACCAAGGCTGGCCGTTCTGTCGCACCCTGCTCGACAATGCCGAGATGTCGCTGCTCAAAGCCGACCTGGGCATCGCCACGCTCTATGCCGAGCTGGTGCCCGACCGCGCCTTTGCCGCCACGGCCTTCGACCGCATTCGGGCCGAGTACAATACCACCTGCGCCACCGTGCTGGCCGTCACTGGCCACGCTGAGTTGATGGACGACGACCCGCTCATCCAGCGCGCCATCCACCTACGCAACCCCTACGTCGATCCGCTCAACTACATTCAGGTCGCTACCCTGCGCCAACTGCGCGCGCTGCCCGACCCTGAGGTGCCCGAGGCCGAGGCCCTGCGCGAAGTGTTGGTCATGACCATCAACGGCATCGCCGCCGGTCTGCGCAACACCGGCTAGCGCCATTGGCCGCGCCGGCCCCAATCGCATACAATACCCGTGCCGGCCGCGCACCCCGGCGGACCCCGTTATCGTGACCGGAGGCCCCCCATGCTCATCCCGCGCCGCATTCCCATCGTTGTGGCCCTCATTGCCGGGGGCGTCGCGCTGCTTGGCTTGGCCCTGGACGTTTCGGCCGCTCCCACGCAAGCCTTCATCTACCCTAGCCCAAGCTGTCCCACCACCATCCAGGCCTGCCTCAACGCCGCCAATCCCGGCGATGAGGTCCGCCTTCAGCCCGGTCTGTACATCACATCGGTCACCATCAACAAGGACGTCAGCCTCGTGCGCGACGACTCGGGCGGTCCTGGCCCGGCCATCCTTCAGGCGCCGCCCGGTCAGCGCGTCGTGCTCATCACCGGCGCGGTGTCGCCCACCGCCCACGTCGCCCACCTTACCATTCAAGGCGGCGGCCTGGCGGCTGGCAACGGCGCCGGTATTCTGGTGCAGTCGCCGGCCCAGCCCAGCCTGCACGACCTGCTTATCCAGAATAACACCGTCACCGGCACCGATGCAGTCGGTGGCGGCCTGTTCACCCACAGCAGTTTGACCCTCACGAACGTGCAGTTCCTCACCAACACCGCCTTTGCCGGCTCCGGCGGCGGCCTGGGCGGCGCTCCTGGTGTGGCGCTCACCCTGGTCAATGTCAATTTCCACAATAATGCTGCCGATGATGGCGGCGGCGGCTTGTTTGCCGATAGCGCTGTGCTGAATAACTCAACTTTTGTGAACAACGTTGCCGGCCAACTCCAGGGCGGGGGTGCGTACCTCACCTCGACCGTGACCGCAACTGGCACGGCCTTCACCAACAACGAATCGCTTGATTCGGGCGGGGCATTGTTCGTCGGCGGCGCACTGACGTTCACGGGCGGCTTGTTCGCCGGCAATGAGTCCACCGGTGGCAGCGGCGGCGGCCTGCGGGTCGTCGGCCGAGCAGTCATTAGTGGCACGCAATTCATTTCCAACACCGCCCTCAACCCCGGCGGCGGCCTGCGGGCCTCGGTCGCGCTGACGTTGACCAACACCACCTTCCTGTCGAATACCACGCAAGGCACCGGCGGCGGCGTCCGCGCCAACGCCTCGGCCGTCGTCACCGGCGGCAGCTTTGTGGCCAACACCGCCGGCAACGGCGGGGGCGGCCTCTACGCCGCGAGCGCGACCGTGGCCGCCGCCACATTCGACCAGAACGAGGTGCTGGTTGGTAATGGCGGCGGGCTGTACGCCGCCGCCCTGCTGACGGTGACCGACTCGCTCTTTACAGCCAACCGCGTCCTCAGCGGCACTCAGGTCAACGGCAACGGCGCCGGTGGCGGTCTCTACTCAGACGGCGTGCTGGCCTCTTCCGGCAACCGCTTTGTGGGCAACTTTGCCTTCCGCCTGGGCGGCGGCATGGATACCGATGACACGATCAGCATCGGTGACGAGTTCCGCGGCAACCTCACCGGCCCGCAGGGCAGCGGCGGCGGCCTGTTTGTGTCGGGGGTGTTTGATCTCGCCGCCGGTCAATTCTTCACCAACACCGCCGGCACGGGGGGTGGGTTGGGCGTCAACAGCACGGCCGTGGGCAGCGTGACCAACAGCCTGTTTGCCGGCAATCTGGTCACCTCTACTGACGGCGGGGCGGCCATGCGCTTGCTTTCCACGCAGTCGGTGGTGGTTACGCACACCACCATGGTTGGCGCTAACCAGTCGGGCCGCGCCGCCGTGCATATTCAAAGCACCGGCCTGTTCACTTTCACGAACAACATCTTCACCAACCAGGCTATTGGCATCAAGAACTTCGGCACCTTGACCGCCACGGAGGACTACAATCTCTTCTTTACT
>JAYUUW010000047.1:0-2432 GCA_043754665.1 Anaerolineales bacterium
CAGGCACTTGCCGCTGCCCGGCCGGCCCGCAATGATGAGCAGGTCAGACTGCTGCAAGCCGCCCAGCAGCTTGTCGAGGTCGATGAAGCCGGTGGGCACGCCCAGCAGCTCATCGCGGTGCTCGAACAGATACTTGATGCGGTCGTAATACTGGCTGATGGCCTCTTTGATCGGGGCCACATCTTTGGTCAGGCGGCGCTCGCTGACGGCGAAGATGGCGGCCTCGGCGTCGTTGACTACCTCGCCGATCTCGCGGCCTTCCTCATACGCCAGCTTGGCGACTTCGGTGGCGGCCTCGATCAGGCGGCGGCGCATGGCCTCGCGCTCCACCAGCCGGCCATAGGCCTCGGCGTGCAGCGAGGTCGGCACGGTGTTGATCAGGCGGGTAAGGTAAGCCGCGCCGCCCACCTCGGCCAATTGGGTGTGGCGCTCCAGCTCTTCCGAGAGGGTAATGATGTCAATCGGCAGGCGCTGCTCGTGCAGGCTGACGAAGGCATCCCAGATCCAGCGGTGTTTGTGGAGGTAGAAGTCGTCTGGCCGCAGAAAGGCGCTGACTTCAAAGTAGGCGTCGGGGTTGATTAAGACGCAGCCCAAGACCGCCTCTTCAGCTTCGACGGCGTGCGGCGCCGACCGGTTGGGGCCGTAATCGGCGGTATCGGTCATGGGTGCTTAATGGAGGGCAGACAACGCGCCGGCCATGGCGGCCGGCGCGAGCAGGGTGTGCTGACTACTTGTCCTCGTCGCCTTCGTCGGTATCCAGGTCTTCTAGATCGAGCGACTCGACGAAGTCCTTGAAGGCATCCAGGCGGGTTTCTTCGCCCGTGCCGGAGGCGGCGGTGCTGTCGGCGTCCATTTCTTCTTCGGGCAGCACGGCGGCCTTGTCCATCACCGCTTCTTCAATGTAGACCGACACGTGCAACCGCACGGCCAACGCCAGCGCGTCCGACGGGCGCGAGTCAATTTCGAGCCGCTTGCCGCCCACGCCCATGACGATGCGCGCAAAGAACACATCGTTGCGCAGGTCAGAGATGATGATGTATTCGACCTCGCCGCCCATTTCGCCGATGACGTTCTTGAGGAGATCGTGCGTCAGCGGGCGCGAGACTTCCATCTCTTGCAGCGTCACGGTGATCGCGTCGGCTTCGCACGGCCCGATCCAGATCGGCAAGTAACGGTCGCTGTCGACGTCTTTTAGAATAACCACGCGATGCTGAGACATCAAGCTCACGCGGATACTGTCAATGGTTACTTCTACCATGTCCATCCTCCCAGTCGAACTGTCTGGGGATTCTAGCACAAGCCCTAAGGGTAAGCAATGACTTGACCGCCCACGACGGATATTTGTTTGCGCCGGGCATGCGCCGCACCCCCACCGGCGCGGCGGCGGCGGTTTTTAGCGCGAATTGATGGCCCCCGGGCCGGCGGCCGAAACCCGCATGTTATAATGCCGCCGAACTGAGCGTTTGAACCCCCATGTTCTTTAAATCGACCGAGACGTATGTCACCTGGATCGCGGGGCTGCTCCTCCTGGGTTTTTGCCTGGCGGCCCTGGGCGGCTTACTCACGCTGGCGCGTTCGCGCCGCATGCGGTACTTTCAGGTCCGGCGCGAAGCCGTCCTGCGCGGCTGGCAGCTTTTGCTGCTGAGCATCATTTTTGCCGTCGCAGCCGGCCTGGTGTTCGGGCTGGGCACGCCGCTGCTGCGGCTGGTGGTGCCACCCACCGGCACGGCCACCGCCACTCTGCCCCCCAGCGCCACGCTGACCCCGCTGGCCAGCCACACGCCCACCCTGGCCCCCACCGACACCGTGACCCCCGGGCCGTCGCCGACCGAGACCGCCACCAGCATCCCCACGGCCTCCCCCGCGCCCAGCCTGCCCGAAGACTTTATCACGCCCATCCTCAGCGCCACGGTTACCGCCCCGGCCGAGGCCCTGGCCGCCAACCTGCGCTTTGCGGCCAACGACAACTGCGCCATTGCCACCGGCGACCAGTTCTTCGACCAACTGCCCAAGAGCCTCTACGCCCACTTCTTCTATGACGCCTGGCTGCCGGGCGCGCAATGGTCGGGCGTGTGGCTGCGCGAGGGCGTGGTGGTCTACGCCGAAACGCACTTGTGGGATGGCAGCACCGGCGGCTGCGGCTTCAGCAATTATGATAACGGCAAGCAATGGTGGCCCGTCGGCCACTACGAGGTGCAAATCTTCATCGGCGCGCGCTGGCTGGTCTCCGGCCAGTTTGAGGTGGTGCAGTCGTCGCCCACGCCGACCATCACGCCCACCCGCACGCCGCGCCCGCCGACCGAAACGCCCAGCGCCACCCTCACCCGCACGCCGGTGACGCCCACGGCCACGCCCAGCCGCACCCCCACCCGCACGCCGGTCACGCCCACCCAGTCGCCTACGGCCACGCGCACGCGCACGCCCACCCGCAC
>JAYUUW010000048.1:0-3173 GCA_043754665.1 Anaerolineales bacterium
GCTGCTGAAGCGCATGGGCGCGCTGGGGCGGCCGTTCGACCTGACGCCCTCGTCCGGGTTGGTGCTGGGCCTGCTGGCGGATGCCGCCGAGCCGCTGCCGCCGCACCAGATTGCCGCGCAGTTGAGCCTCAGCCGCGCTACGGTGACGGGCCTGCTCGACTCGCTGGAGCGGCGCGGGTACGTGCAGCGCCTGCCGCACGCCACCGACCGGCGCATGCTGGGCATTGCGCTGACCGAGACCGGCCGGCAGGTGGCGCGCGACTTCCGCCTGCAGGTGCATCAGCAGCAAGCCGCATGGTTGGCCGCGCTGAGCGTGCCGGAGCAGGAGCAGTTGATCGAGACGCTGCACCGCCTACAAGCGGCGCTGGCCGAGGGCAAGGCGTAGCATCGTTTGGCGCACTAGACCATCCGTGCTACGATAGCCCTTGCCCTGTGCCGACTGCCGACTGCTTTCTGGAGCCTACCCATGCCTCATCCCCTCGTCCTGCAACTGCGCTTTACCCGCTCCGAGTTCCGCCGCGCGCTGGCGGGGCTGAGCGAGGCCGACGCCCAAACGCGCGTGGGCCACATGAACAGCATCAGTTGGAACGTGGGGCATCTGGCCTGGCAGGAACAGCGCTACTTTCTGTTTCGGCTGCAAGGCCAACTGCCCAACCCCCTGCTGCAAGCGCAGTTCTGCTACGGCTGCCCGGCGCTCACGCCGCCGCTGGCCGACATGTGGGCCGCGTGGGAGGCCGTGACCACCGCCGCCGACCCCTACCTCGACACGCTCACCAACGACTTGCTCGTGGCCGTCCATCCCCTTGACCAAGACCCGGACGGCTTCACCGGCGGCAACCTGCTGCAGCGCGTGATCTATCACTACTGGTATCACACCGGCGAGAACCTGGCCATCCGACAGGCGCTGGGGCACACCGACCTGCCCGAGTTCGTGGGGGCGATAGATGAAGAAGCGCCTTTCATTCCGAACTAAGGCAAACCTTTGGCCACGAATGAGCACGAATGGGGATGGTCGAGGGCGGGGAGCTACCCGAGTTTGGGAAGAGGTAGAGCCAATGGTCGTAGGAACGGTGAGCTAGCCAGCCGCACCAGACGAATGAGCACGAATGGGTTTGGGGGTGGCGCGGGGTAAGCCACGACGCAGCCAGCCAGCGCGCTGCGGCGCGTTAGCGTGGCGGGAACCAAACCCCGGCTGACGGTGTATCTCGGGTGATCCGCACTTTGAGGAGAACCCCATGTATCCATCCCCGCGCCGTCATTCGGTCCTGTTGCTTTGGGCGCTGCTGCTCGCGGCGTGCGCCCCGGCCGCCGCCGCCGCCCCGGCCCAAGCTGAACTCCCGGCCCTGCCACCGGCGAGCTGCCCGGTGACCACCCCGCCGAGCCCGGTCTTCACGCCGCCCGGCGTCACCGTGACCTACCCCGGCCAGTTTTGGTACGGCACCGCCGCCCTGTGGGCCGACCTGCCGGCCCAGGGCGTGTGGGCCGCGCTGCCGCAGGACGCGCACGGCTACGGCAACAAGCTGTTCTTCGGGCGGGAAGGCTATGACGCCTACGCCGAGCCGGAGCCGGCGCTCACGGTCAGCGGGCGGCGGCTGGATGCCGAGGCCGCGCCGCTGGAGACCCTGCCCGCCACCAACGGCCTGCACGCCGAGGTCGGCCACTTTATGCTGGCGGGCGGCAACTTCCCCACCGCCGGCTGCTGGGAAGTCACGGCCGCCTACGCCGCGGGTACCCCAGCCGCCGCCAGCCTGACCTACGTGATCTGGATCGCGCCCTAAGTTCGACCGTTCGCCTCGCGGCCCGGCCGGGTGACCCACCCGGCTGGGCCGATTTGTGTTGTGGGCACGGCGCGCTCGTGCTATCCTGCGGCCATCGGCCGAGGCCCCTGACCCATGCCTGTTACGCTGCCCACCCCCGCTGAGATCGACACCGTGCTGGCGCTGCTGCGCGAGACGCCGCAACGTTTGGCGGCCAGCGCCGCGCCGCACAGCGCCGCGCGGCTGGCGCGGCGGCCCGGCCCCAAGGGTTGGTCGGCGGTGGAGCACCTGGCGCATGTGCGCGGCTGCGACGCGGTGTGGACCGAGACCATGTACGCGATGCTGGTGGAAGACGAGCCGGCGCTGCCGAAGTTTGACCCGCGCCAATGGGCCAAGCAGTTGAAGTACGCCCAATGGCCGTTCACCGACCTGCTGGCGGCGCTGACGGCGCGCCGGGCCGAACTGCTGGCGGTGCTCACACCGCTGCCGCTCGCCAGTTGGGCGCGGGGCGCGGTCAGCGGCGGCAAGCGGCACACGGTCTACAGCCAGGCCCGCCGCCTGGCGCTGCACGAGCGCGAACATTGTGAGCAAGTGGCCGAACTACTGGCCTGAGGCGGGGATGAGCCCGGCGGGGCGTTAGCTGGCGGGGCGGGCCATGACCTGCGCGCGGGCCTGGGCCAGGGTGAGCGTGCCCGCGCCCAGCCCGGCCAGCGCTCCGGCGAACAGCACCGGCGTGTAGGCCACCAGGGTCAACACATCGCTCACGGCCGCGGCGCTGATAACGGCCTCGGCCGGCAGCGCCTGCACATAGCGAAAGTGCAGTTGCGGCGGCTCGGCCACGCTCAGGCTGAAATGCCCCACCACCACCTGGTTGTTCACTTCCGGCAGCCAGGCGCGCACGCGGGCCGCCCCGGCCTCATCCAACAGCACCGGCAGCACAATGAAATATTGCAGCAACAGCGTGGCCTGCACCAGTTCGGGGTCGGCCGGATAGAAGTTCACCGCCATCTGCCAGGGGCGGTCATCGGCATCCGGCTCCAAATCCACCAGCAGGGTGTGATACGGCACCACGTCCGAGCGCTCGATCAACTCGGCCGGCAGCCCCCGGTCGCGCAGAATGCTTTGCAAAAAACCGAGCTCGACCAAATGGCGGGCGTGCAGTTCGTCTTGACTCACCGGGCCCTCCTCAGCGGCGCGGCTAGAGCTCGCGCTTCGATAGTTCGGTCACCAGGATTTTGACCTGCTCGGCGGGCTTGCCGTTGGCGGCATACAGCTTCTGCGGCGGGCAGCCGACCGCGCGGATGTAGCCTTCGACCCGCTTGGCCTGCGGGCGCACCTGCGCCAGTTTCTCGCTGCGCTGGGCCTCGGGGTCGGCGGCGGTGGGGATCAGCCGCGACAGGTTGCCCACCATTTGCA
>JAYUUW010000049.1:0-3549 GCA_043754665.1 Anaerolineales bacterium
AACGCGGCGCGCACCATGCCGCTGTTTGGGCAGGAGATTTTGCTCCAGGCGGAGGCCAAGGGCGGGCTGGATAGCGAGGAGTACCAGAAGGCGGTGGGGGACAACCTGCGCATCGTGCGCGGGGCGATTGACGACTTGCTGGCGAAGCACAACCTGGACGCCATCATCGCGCCCGCCGGCGCGCCGGCCTGGATGACAGACCTGGTGAATGGCAATCACTATATGGGCGGCTGCACCTCGCCGGCGGCCATTGCGGGCTACCCGCACCTGACGGTGCCGGCCGGGCAGTTGGCCGGGCTGCCGGTGGGGCTGTGCTTCTTCGGCGGGGCATGGCAGGAGGGGCGGCTGCTGCGGCTGGGCTACGCGTTTGAGCAGGCCACCCACGCCCGCCGCGCGCCGCAGTTCTTGCCGACGATAGAATTACCCTGAGAACCTTTGGCCACGAATCGCTTCGCGCGAATTGCACGAATGGGTTTGGGGAGAACGGGATTTGAGGTTGAAGTCGAATGGGAAGGCGCGCGCTATCAACTGCATTTGAACTGGATGGGGCTGCGGCTGCTGAGGAAGGAATACACTATGACGGCTATCGCGCAATCAATTGCTTGGTGGTGTTTTGTGCCGGCGCATTTCACGCCGGAGGCGTTTGTGCGGGCGGTGGCCGAGGCGGGCTACGCCGCGATTGACCTGGTGCCGCTGGAATATTGCGCGCTGGTGAAAGCGCATGGACTGGCGGTCTCGGGCCTCATTGGGCACGCCTCGATTGCGGACGGCCTGAACCGGCGCGACCAGCACGACCGCATTGCCGGCGAGGTGCGCGCCAGCCTGGCCGCCGCTGAAAAATACAGCATCCCCAATGTGCTGTGCTTTAGCGGCAACCGCGCCGGGCTGGACGATGCCACCGGCGCGGCGGTGTGCGCCGAAGGGCTGGCGCGCCTGGCCCCCGCGGCCGAGGCGGCCGGCGTGACGCTGACGCTCGAAGTGCTCAACAGCAAGGTCGATCACCCCGACTACCAGGCCGACCACACGGCCTGGGCGGCGGCGGTGTGCCGGCTGGTGGGCTCGCCGCGTGTGAAGGTGCTGTACGATATCTACCACATGCAGATCATGGAAGGCGATTTGATCCGCACGATCCAGACGTTTCACCCGCTGATCGCCCACTACCACACGGCGGGCAATCCCGGCCGCAACGACTTGGACGCGGCCCAAGAGATCAACTACCCGGCGGTGCTCAGCGCGATTGCGGCGACCGGTTACACTGGTTATGTCGTGCACGAGTATCTGCCCAAGGGTGAGCCGCTGGCGGCGCTGCGGGCCACGCTGGCGCTGTGCGCGCCCTATCTGTAACCGTTAGGGCTGAAGTTTGAGGAAAAAGGTGATTGTGATGCGTTCTCGTCTGACTGGTTTGCTCATTCTCGCGCTGGCGCTGGCGGCGTGCAGCGCGCCCACGGCCGCGCCCGCCACTGTGACGCCGCTGTCCGTCGTGTTGACGGCGACGCCCCCCGCCGCCGAACCGAGTGCCACAGCCGCGCCCGCTGAGACCGAGGCCGCGCCGGCCGCCAGCGCCACCCCAACAGAACTTGGGCAGGCGCCGGAGGCGGCGACCCAGACCGCCGCCGAGGACGCGCTGGACACGCTGCTGGACGACCCGGTGTTGAGCACCTACCGCGTGATGGTGTCGATGCAGGTGAACGCCACGTTCTTGGCCGACACGGCGCAGGCCACAGCGGCCGGCGCGATGGAAGGCGACGACATCCCGGTGGCGGCGCTGGTCTACGGCACGCTGACGCAGTCGGTGGATGACCAGGTGGCGGGGGTGACGGCGCCGCCGGAGTTGGGCGGGGCGTGGGCGGCGGCGCTGGCCGCGCACCAGGGCGTTAAGCAGGTGGCGGGCCAGTGGCTGCTGGGGGAGCTAACGCCGGCCGAGATGGCGGGCGCGCTGGCCCCGCTGCAAACCGACCTGGAAGCGGCGCTGGTGCAGGCCGACGCGGCGGTGGCGGCGGCGTATCACGTGCAGGCCGCCAGCCTCACCGGCTACCGCGCGCGGCTGACGCTGGCGCTGGAGCGGTTGTTTGAGTAGGCGGTACATGGGGCGGGGCGCAACCGCGTGAACGACCTCGGCCCGCTGGTCGCGGAGGACGCCGACACGTGGGGCGAGTTGCGCTTGCAGGTGACGACCTACCTGACCCGCCAGTTGCCCGCGCTCGACCTGGTTTCATCGGTGCGGGCCATTGTGCTCAAGGGCGATGAGGTCTTGGTGGTGCGTGACCCCACGCGGCAGCACATTCTGCCGGGCGGCCGGCGCGAGGCGGGGGAGGCCGTGGAGCAAACGCTGCGGCGCGAGGTGCTCGAAGAAACGGGTTGGGAAATTGGTTCACCCCAACTGATCGGCGTGCTGCACTTTCATCACCTCAGCGCGCGGCCCACCGACTATCGCTATCCGTACCCTGACTTCTGGCAGTTGGTGTATGTGGCCGCGGCGGCGCGCCACCGGCCCGAGGCCCGGCAGGTGGATGACTATGAACTCGAAGCCGTCTGGCTGCCGCTGGCCGCCGTGCGGCAAATGCCGCTGGCCCGCGGTGAACAAGCGCTGCTCACGGCGGCGCTGGCGACGGCAGTTTGAGTGGGCGGCGAGGCCAGCTATGCGAAGGTATTAGGCAGGAAGAACTTTGGCCACGAATTGCACGAATTGCACGAATTGGGTTAGGGGAGAACGCAGTCCATGTTACGGTCAGCCGTTGTACGAGCCTGGATCTGCAAGCCTGTGAGTCTATTGCGAACAAGTACCCCCCACCTGACTCAATATGAAACTCTGTTCTCCCGCAATTCCATTCGTGAAATTCGTGTAATTCGTGGCAAATGCTTTTACCCCGACCGCCCGGTGATGTAGCTCTCGGTGATGGCGTGGGCCGGGCGGGTGAACACCTGGCGGGTCTCGCCGAACTCCACCAGCTCGCCCAGCCAGAACAGGCCGGTGCGGTCGGAGACGCGCGCGGCCTGCTGCATGTTGTGGGTGACGATGACGATGGTGTACTGCGCCTTGAGGGTGCGCATGAGGTCTTCGATCTTGAGCGTGGCCACCGGGTCGAGCGCCGAGCACGGCTCGTCCATCAAGATCACTTCTGGCTCCACCGCCAGCACGCGCGCAATGCACAGTCGCTGCTGCTGGCCCACCGAGAGGTTGAGCGCCGGCTCGCGCAACTGCTGGGCCACATCGTCCCACAGCGCGGCGGCGCGCAGGCTCTGCTCCACCCGCGCCTCTAGCCCGGCGCTCAGGCCCAGCACACGCGGGCCAAAGGCCACGTTGTCGAAGATGGACTGCGGGAAGGGGTTGGGCTTCTGAAACACCATGCCCACCCGCCGGCGCAGATCGGTGATGTTGAACTCGGGCGCGTAAATGTTCTGCCCGTCGAGCTCAATGGTGCCCACCGCCCGCGCCCCGGCGATGGTGTCATTCATGCGGTTGAGGCAGCGCAGAAAGGTGCTCTTGCCGCAGCCCGACGGGCCAATGAGGGCCGTGATCTCGCGCTCGCGGATGTCGATGGCCACCTG
>JAYUUW010000050.1:0-3272 GCA_043754665.1 Anaerolineales bacterium
GGGATTCAGCTCGCCGCGCGCCAGGGCGATGAACTCGTCCAGCGGCTTCGACTTCAGGTCTTCGCCGGTCCGGCGGCGCACACTGACCGCGCCGTCTTCGGCTTCCTTGTCGCCCACCACCAGCATGAACGGCACCTTTTGCAACTGCGCCGCGCGGATCTTGGCCTGCATCCGCTCGCTGCGCTCGTCCACTTCCACGCGGAAGCCCTCCTGCTTGAGGCGGGCCGCCACCTGCTGGGCGTAGGCCGTGTGCCGGTCGGCGATGGGGATGACCACCGCCTGCACCGGGGCCAGCCAGAGCGGGAAGGCCCCGGCAAAGTGCTCGATCAGCACGGCCAAGAAGCGCTCGGTGGAGCCCATGACGGCGCGGTGCAGCAGCACCGGCGTGTGCGGCTGGCCGTCTTCACCCACATACTCGCAGCCCAGCCGCGCCGGCTGGATGAAGTCCACCTGGATCGTGCTGAGCTGCCACTCGCGGCCGAGCACGTCTTTCGCCAGGAAGTCGGCCTTGGGGCCGTAGAAGGCGGCCTCGCCCTTCACGGCCTCATACTGCACGCCGTTGGCATCCAGCGCGGCTTGCAGCGCGCCGGTGGCCTGCGTCCACTTCTCGTCGTCGGCCACGAACTTGCCCTCGTCGCCCTTCAGGCTCAGGCGCACGCGGTAGTCGGTGAACTCGTAGCGCGCCATCACCTCGCGGATGAGCTGGAGGCACAGGCTGAACTCGGCCTGAATCTGATCCGGCCGGCAGAAGATGTGGCAGTCGTCCTGCGTCAGCGCGCGCACGCGCGTCAGCCCGCTTAGCTCGCCGGTCTTCTCGTAGCGATAGAGCGTGGCGAACTCGGCGAAGCGCAGCGGCAGGTCGCGGTAAGAGTGCTGGCCCATCTCGTTGTAGAGCGACATGTGGCTCGGGCAGTTCATGGGCTTGAGCCGGAACGTCGTGCCGTCGTCATCCATGGGCGGGAACATGGAGTCTTTGTAGTTGTCGTAGTGGCCCGAGCGCTTATACAGCTCTTCCTTCACCAGGTGGCCGGTCCACACGTGCTGGTAGCCGTAGCGCGTTTGGGCCTCGCGCACATAGCCCTCCATCAGATAGCGCAGCATCTCGCCCTTGGGCGCGAAGAGCGGCAGGCCGGGGCCGACCAGGTCGGAGAAGTAGAACAGGCCTAGCTCCTTGCCCAACTTGCGGTGGTCGCGCTTCTTGGCCTCCTCGATCTGCCACAGGTAGTGCGTCAGTTGGTCGGCGTTCTTCCAGGCCGTGCCATAGATGCGCTGCAGCTGCGGCCGGTCGGCGTCGCCGCGCCAGTAGGCCCCGGCCACGTTGAGCAGCTTGAAGGCGCTGGGGTTGATCTGCCCGGTGTGCTCCACGTGCGGCCCCCGGCACAGGTCGGTGAACGTGTCCTGCGTGTAGAACGAGATCACCGGCTTATCAGCCAGCGGCTGGCCGTACTCGTCTAGCCCGCCCTGGTCGAGGCCGTCAATCAGCTCCAGCTTGTAGGGCTGGTCGGCGAACTGCGCGCGGGCCTGCTCGGCGCTGACTTCTTGGCGCGTGAACTTGTGCTTGCCGCCGATGATCTGGCGCATGCGCTTTTCGATGGCCTGCAAGTCGTCGAGCGTCAGGGCGCGCGGCAGGTCAAAGTCGTAGTAGAAGCCATCGGCAATCGGCGGGCCGATGGCGATCTTGGTCTGGCCGGGGAACAGCGCCTGCACGGCCTGGGCCATGACGTGCGCGGCCGAGTGGCGGATGCGGTACAGCTCGGAGTCTTCGTACCGTTCGGCGGGCTTGTCGGACATGCTGACCTCCTTAAACACAAACGCCTCACACCCAAATGTTTATGGGGCGTGAGACGTCGGTCTCCGCGGTTCCACCCAATTTCCGCGCGGCCCGGGTGGGTCGCGCGCTCTAGCGGCTGTAACGGGCCGGCCCGTTTGCCTTAGCGGCGCAGGTGCGCTTTCGGGCTTACGCTCGCGGGTGGTTTTCGTCGGGGTGGTGCGGGTCCGGCTTGCAGTCGTTGGCCTGGACCTCCCTGGCGCACTGATCCGATTACTCGTCCCGGTCGTCGCGGTGGGTATGAGGTTGGTGGGCACTAGAGGGCTCGAACCTCCGACCTTCGCGATGTCAACGCGATGCTCTAACCAACTGAGCTAAGTGCCCATGTGAGCAGGAATTATAGCCGGGGAAGGGCAGTTTGACAATAGGAGGAGGAAGGCAGAGAAAAAAGTAGGCAGTCGGCAGGCTTCGCAGAGCAGTCGGCAGAAGGCCAAACCACAGGCGGCCAGCGGTCACGGAACTAGCCGGTCAGTCGCAGCCGTCGTCATAGAGCCGACGCCCAAAAGAAGGGAACGCAGCACGAGGGCCGGTCATGACCGGCCCTCGTGCCGCTTTCTTTCGCATGGGTCAGATACATTGTCTCAAGGCTTCACTGTGCGATGAGCCGGCCCTAAGACGTTGAGCTTCCTGCTCGTGCTATCCGAATTGCCCCCGCCCGCCATGCACACCGGTGGACGGCGAAATGGCGTCCTGCGTCACGCAATCCAGTCGCGGAACTGGTCGGAGAGCGGCTTGTTGAGCGCCTTGAGGTAAACACTGGCTTTACCGTAGAAGATCAGCAGCGCTTCCTGGTAAATGGCCAGTTGAATTTGCAGCGGCGGCGCGTGGTGCGGCCCGCGCCGCACGCGCTGGGTCTGCACCTGGTCTTCCGTCAGCCCGCTGATCACCGCCTCCAGTTCCTGGTCGAGTGCGGCGTACCAGGCGAGCAGGCCGGCCACGCTGTGCGCTAGCCCCGGCTCCGGGTGGCGATAGGCCCAATCGGTGGTCAGGGTCTTGAACGACTCAATGTAAATGTGCTCAGTCTCGCCGATTTCGAGGCACAGCGCGCCCAACGGCCGGTTGGCCCCGCCGGGGGTGTAGGCCAGATCGGCGTCGGTCAGCACCGCCATCATCTGCCCACGCATGGTCTGGTACAGGGCGAACACCGGCCAGTAGTTTTCGAGGATGCTGTTCACGGGATCGGCCTCCGAAGCAGGGGCGGCAGCGCGCCCAGCGTAGCATAGCCGCCGGGTGCGTCAAGCCCGCTGCCCGCCTGTCAGCGGCGGCCCGCCGCTGTCAGCCGGATGGCAGGCAGGGTAACAGATCGCCATGCTAGAATACGCGCATGAGCTGGGATGTGATCGGCCACAGTTGGGCGGTGGAGATGCTGCAGCGCGACCTGGCGCAGGGCCGGGTGCGCCACGCCTACCTGTTCACCGGGCCGGCCGGCGTGGGCAAGCGCACG
>JAYUUW010000051.1:0-5014 GCA_043754665.1 Anaerolineales bacterium
GTCTTGCGGTTGCGCAAAAACGTGTACACCAGCGGCGGGTCAAAGCGGCTTAAGTGGTTGGGGCACATGATCACCCCGCCCGGCGGCACGTTTTCCAGGCCGGTGGCCACCCGGCGCGCAAACGGCCAAAACAAGGCCACGAACACGCGCCGCATGTTCTCCAAGCCGCGCGGCCCCCAGCGTCCCTTTACAAAAATTGGCAATTCAGACATAGCGCTCAATCCCTTCCCGTGGTCGCCCTATTTTACTGCCATCGCCGCCTTCCGCGCACCTCGCGCCGCACCTCGCGCCGCACCTCGCGCTGCCGCCTGCGCGCCCAAACACCGCTGACCAATTTCAAGGTTGCCTCTTGCAGGTAGAACAATTGTTTCCTATTCTGTTTCCATGCCCACCCTCCCACCCCTTCCGGCGGTCATCGATCACCAAAACTTACTGATGACAGCGATGACAGGAAACCGGACGCTGGTGACAGGGGTGACAGGAAATCGGACGCCAATGACAAGAGTGACAAGGACTCGGATGCCAATGACAAGAGTGACAAGAACTTGGAAGCCGATGACAAGAGTGACAAGAACTCGGACACCGATGACAAGAGTGACAAGAACTTGGAAGCCGATGACAAGAGTGACAAGAACTCGGAAGCCGATGACAAGAGTGACAAGAACTCGGAAGCCGATGACAACAAACCGTTGCGGCCATCCTCTCGCGACCATATCTTCAGGGCAACCGCTGTACTCAGCGGCACCCTCCCCTTCAGGGGAGGGCCGGGGTGAGGGCGTCCCACCGCCCCTCGTCAGCGCTCCCTGTTGCGCTCATCGGCCTGCCATCCTCTCGCAACCCTATCTTGAGGGCTCCCGCTGTACTCAGCGGCTCCCTCCCCCTTCAGGTGAGGGCCGGGGGTGAGGTCCGCCCGGGCGTATTTCAGTTTGGGGGCATCCCTGGCTGAGACAGCCGCCAGCCGTCGCTCACTCGCCGGATTTGTCATTCCGAACCCGGCCTCGGGTATTTTGGCCTAGCGCTGCCTTCGGGCCGGTGAGGCGCGAAGCGTCACCCTGATGTTACCCGAGCGGAAGTATCTTGGCGTTCAGCTACGCGAAAACAGCGTGACGCACTATTCGCCCCCAGCTTGAAATGCGCCCGGTCCGCCTCCCCCATTGGTCACAAACCCTCAATCTTGGCACAATTCATGCGAGAGAAGCATATAGGCCGCCGCGGAACCCGCCCACCGGCTCGGGCGTCTTAACTGCACCTGGAGGTACTATCAGATGCTGTCTACTCGCCCCCTTAACCGCATATTCGCCTGTTTTGCCGCGCTGGCGCTGCTGCTGGCCGCCTGCGCCCCGCCGGCCGCGCCCCAGCCGACCGAACTAGCGCCGGCGGCCACGCCCACCGCCCTGCCGCCTAGTGCCACGCCCGCGCCGCCCACCGCGTCGCCCGCGCCAACCGACGACCCCAACCAGGCCGTCACCAGCCCGCCGAATTTGGGCACCGCCGAGCCAGACCCCGTCCTGCCGCCGTGGGCGCCGCAGCCCGGCGATGACGACTTGACGCGCGGCCCGGCCTATCTCGATTTCACCGCCGTGCTGCTGCTCGAAAGCTTCCCGGTGCAGGTGCAGTTGCAGCTCGAAGGCACCCGGCCCACGCCCTGCCACCAGTTGCGCGTGGCCGTCGCGCCGCCCGACAAACGCAACCAGATCGTTGTGGAGGTCTACACCCTCACCGACCCCGGCCAGGCCTGCACCCAGCAGCTTGCGCCGTTCACCGCGAATGTGGCCCTGGGCAGCTACCCGGCCGGCACCTACACCGTGCTGGTCAACGGCGAGCCGGCCGCCGAATTTACCGTTTAGCCGCCGCACCGCCCTGCCTTTTTGGGCAGTTCGCCGCTGGTTTTTAACGGCCGGGTTATTTATGGGAATCTAATATGCCGGCGTTTATAGTATCCCAGGCGTCTCGGCAACTCGCTGTATAATCCGTGGGCATGAGCACTTCGTCCGCCTCAACGGCGAGTCGCCTGGAACAAGCCCGCAATGTGTGGCTGGCGACCGTCCGACCCGACGGCCGCCCCCACCTCGTCCCGATCTGGTTCGTCACCGCCGCCGCCGACCGCTGGTACTTGTGCACCGCCCCCGGCAGTGTCAAGGCCCGCAACCTCGGCGCGAACCCCCACCTGGCCCTCGCCCTCGAAGACGGCGACCAGCCGTACATCGTGGAAGGGCAGGCGCACCCGGTGACCCCCGACCCCGACGTCATTGCCAAGTTCAAGGCCAAGTACGACTGGGATATCACCACCGACCCGCACTACACCCAGGTGTATGCCGTGGTGATCACCCGGCAGGTAAGCGGGGACGCCAAGTAAGTTAGGGGCTGGTAGCTGTCTACGAAAGGACTGTGCGGCCATGATGCGTTTTGATCGTTTTACCGAGCGGGCTTCCGATGCCGCCTCGCGCGCCTATGAAATTTTGCAGCGCTACGGGCACAACCAGGTGGATACCGAGCACATGCTGCTGGCCCTGCTCGAGCAGCCCGAGGGCGTCATTCCTCAAATTCTCGACAAGCTCAGCGTCGATCAGGAGCTGATTAAGAAGCGCCTGGACGATGTGCTGCGCGCCTCGCCCAAGGCCGCCATTTACGGCGGCGGCGCCGGCACGGTCTTCGTCACCCCGCGCGTCAAGCGCATCATCGACCTGGCCAACGAAGAGGCCAACCGCCTCAAGGACGAGTACATCTCGACCGAGCACATCTTCCTGGCCATCCTGTCCGAGCGCAACACCGCCGTCGCCCGCATCCTGTCCGAGGCCGGCATCTCCAAAGAGCGCGTCTACGAGACCATCAAAGACATTCGCGGCGGCCAGCGCGTCACCGACCCGCAGGCCGAGGCCCGCTACCGCACGCTCGAAAAGTACTCGCGCGACCTCACCGCCCAGGCCAAGGCCGGCAAGCTCGACCCGGTCATCGGGCGCGATAAGGAAATTCTGCGCGTCATCCAGATCCTCTCGCGCCGCACCAAGAACAACCCGGTCATCATCGGCGAGGCCGGCGTCGGCAAGACCGCCATCGTCGAAGGCCTGGCCCAGAAGATCGCCACCAACGACGTGCCCGAAATCCTGTCGGGCAAGCGCGTCATCTCGCTCGACCTGAGCGCCATGATCGCCGGCAGCCGCTTCCGGGGCGAGTTTGAAGAGCGCCTCAAGGCCACCATCGAAGAGGTCCAGCGCTCCGAAGGCGACATCATCCTGTTCATTGACGAGCTGCACACCGTCGTCGGCGCCGGCGCGGCCCAAGGCGCCATGGATGCCAGCAACATGCTCAAGCCGGCCCTGGCGCGCGGCGAGCTGCAATGCATTGGCGCCACCACGCTCGATGAGTTCCGCAAGCACATCGAGAAGGACTCGGCCCTCGAGCGCCGCTTCGCCCCGGTGTATGTCGATGAGCCCTCGGTCGAAGAGACCATTCGCATGCTGCACGGCCTGCGCGACCGCTACGAGGCCCACCACAAAGTCACCATCAGCGACGCCGCCCTGTCGGCCGCCGCCAAGCTCTCGCAGCGCTACGTCACCGAGCGCTCCCTGCCCGATAAGGCCATCGACCTGATGGACGAGGCCGCCGCCAAGCTGCGCATCGCCCTCTACTCGCTGCCGCCCGAGCTCAAGGCCCTCAAGGCCGAGATCGTCCGGCTGCAAGCCGAAGAGGAGCAGGCCGGGCTGGCCCGCGACTACGAGCACGCCGCCCAAAAGAAGGCCGAGCGCCTGCGCATTGAGACCGAGTTCAACGGCCAGCGCGACGCCTGGGAGCGCGAGCACCAGTTGGATGAGGTGGTCGACGAGAACGACATCGCGGAGGTCATCTCGCAGTGGACCGGCATCCCGCTCAACAGCATGCTGGAAACTGAGTTCGAGAAGCTGCTGCACATGGAAGACCGCCTGCACGAGCGCATCATCGGCCAAGACGCAGCCGTGCACGCCATCGCCGACGCCATTCGCCGCTCGCGCGCCGGGCTCAAGAGCCCTAAGCGCCCCATCGGCTCGTTCATCTTCCTGGGCTCCTCCGGCGTCGGCAAGACCGAGCTGGCCAAGGCCCTGGCCGAGTTCATGTTCGACGACGAAGACGCTCTGGTGCGGGTGGATATGAGCGAATACCGCGAGCAGCACACCGTCTCGCGCTTGTTCGGCGCGCCGCCCGGCTATGTGGGCTACGAGGAAGGCGGCCAACTGACCGAGGCCGTCCGCCGCCGCCCCTACCGCGTGGTGCTGTTCGATGAGATCGAGAAGGCCCACCCCGATGTCTGGAACGCGCTGCTGCAAATTCTGGACGACGGCCGCCTGACCGATGGGCAAGGCCGCGTGGTCGACTTCCGCAACACGGTGCTGATCATGACCAGCAACCTGGGCACCGAGTTCGTCAAGAAGAGCGGCAGCCTGGGCTTCCTGCGCCACGACGCCGACGACAGCGACCGCGAAAACCGCGACAACCAGGACAAGATCGAGCGCGCCCTGAAGGCCACCTTCCGTCCCGAGTTCCTCAACCGGGTCGATGAGATCATCACCTTCAAGCCGCTGGCCCTGGTCGATGTGGTCCGCATCGTGGACCTCCAGATGAAGGAGATCCAGAAGCAGCTTTCGGAGTACGGCCTGACCGTGCAGCTCACCGACGCCTCGCGCCAGTGGCTGGCCCGCGAAGGCTTCGACCCGGCCTTTGGCGCCCGCCCGCTGCGCCGCGCCCTGCAGAAGTACATCGAGAGCCCGCTCTCGGTGCAGATGCTGCGCGGCGAGTTCAAGACCGGCGATACCGTCACCGCCGACTTCGTGAAGGGCGAGGGCATCGTATTCCGCCGTGAGGCGCCCTCCCCCGTGCCCGCCGATGTGGCCGCGCCCGCGCCGGTCGACGCCCCGGCGTTGATCGAGTAGTTCCGCTAAGTCCAGTCAATACAACGGGACGGCTCACGCGAGCCGTCCCGTTTGTTATCCCTGGCTTGTGCGCCAGCCCCCTCGGCTCAAACAGCCGCCGGCCGTCATCC
>JAYUUW010000052.1:0-5009 GCA_043754665.1 Anaerolineales bacterium
GAGTGGGGCGTCGACGAAACGCTGGAAGCCCTCAGCCGCGAGGGCTGCGAGGCCATTGTGGTCGGGCTGCCGCACATGGACGCGGCGCGGATCGCCGAATACAACCCCTTCCCGGCGCGCGGCGGGCGGGGCGAGGCTTACCTGGCCTTCATCGTGGAGACGGTGAAGCCGCTGATCGACAGCAGCTTTCGCACGCAGCCGGAGCGCGAGAGCACGGTGCTGGCCGGCTCGTCGATGGGCGGGCTGATCAGCTTCTACGGCTACTTTCGTCATCCGCAGGTGTTCGGCGGGGCCATCGCCATGAGCCCGGCCTTTTGGTACGCGGGGCGCACGCTGTACGAGTTTGTGGCGGACGCGCCCGTGACGCCGGGCCGCTTGTATCTGGACCGGGGCAGCACCGAGCGCGGCGGGGCGCGGCGCATGGCCGAACACCTGCGCCTGCTGGGCTACACGGCCGAGACGCACGTGCGCTACTTAGAAGAAGATGGCGGCGAGCACACCGAATCCGCCTGGGCGCGCCGCCTGCCGGAGGCGCTGCGCTACGTGCTGCAGCCCTAGATGACCACCGGGCTGGTCATCGGCAAGTTCATGCCGGTGCACGCGGGGCATGTGGCGCTGATTGACGCGGCGCGCGCGCAGGTAGACACCCTTGCCCTGATCCTCTTCTCGAAATCCACTGAGCCCATTCCGGGCGCACTGCGCGAGGCGTGGCTGCGCGAACTGTATCCCGACCTCGCCCTTCATCACATCGACCAAGACGGCCCGGTGGACTTTGACGACCCGGCCGCGTGGGCGTTCTGGGTGGCGGCCATCCGCGTGGCGTGCCCCGGCCCGGTGGACGTTGTGTTCTCATCCGAGGCGTATGGGCCGGAACTGGCGCGGCGGTTGGGGGCGCGGCATGTGAGTTTTGACCCCGAGCGCCGCCGCGTGCCGATCACCGCGACGCAGATCCGCGCCGACCCGCTGGCACACTGGCAATACCTGCCCGCGCCGGTGCGGCCGTACTATGTGCGGCGGGTGGCGCTCGTGGGGGCCGAGTCCACTGGCAAGACGACGCTGGCGCAGGCGCTGGCGGCGCACTTTGATACTGCCTGGGTGCCGGAATTCGCCCGCGACTACCTGGTGGCGCGGGGCGGCGCATGCACCGAGGCCGATCTGGGCGTGATTGCGCAGGGGCAAGCGGAGTTGGAGGAACGGCTGGCGCGCACCGCCAACCGGGTACTGATCTGCGACACCAACGTGCTGACGACGCAACTGTGGTATGAGCGCTACTTCGGCGCGCCCCCGGCGGCGCTGCGGCAACTGGCGGCGGACCGAACTGCTGACCTGTACCTGCTGTGCGATCATGATGTGCCGTGGGTGGCCGACGGCCTGCGCGACTCGCCGGCGCAGCGCGGGTGGTTTCATCAGCGCTTCGTGGAAGAACTGAACGCATTGGGGCGGCCGACCGTGACGCTCTCCGGCCCGTTCGCGGGGCGGCTGGCGCCGGCGGTGGCGGCGGTGAGTGAGCTAGTCGGCAGTCGGCAGAATCACGCTTGACATGGCTTTGGCAAACATGCTACACTCTGCCGAGTTGTAAGAAATCGCGCTTTTTCGTCTAATCACTTAGGAAAGGAGGCCACACATGCCCGCGGTTAGCGCTAAAACCAGCTTCACCTATCCGTCGCCGTGCATGCGTGCGCCTCTGGCTTAACCGTTCCTAGGTTCCTCTGAACCTCCAGCGGCCACAGGTGCAACCTGTGGCCGTTTTGTTTCCCCCGAAACAGCACTAGCGGTCACATCTCAACGGCGACCCGGCGTCTGCCCCCTGCGGGCGGACCATCCGGTCTTGGGTCGCTTACGCGTCAGGCAGCTAACTGCCGGCGCTCACGTTTGAGATAGGACCGTTCCGAAATGTCTTCGCACCTCAGCACAAACAGCCAAACTTCCGGCTCAACTACGCTGCATCAACCGACCCACAACGACCCGCTCACGGGCGTCGTCGTTAAGAAGTCGCAAGGCATCTACATTGTGCGCACGGCCGGCGGCACGCTGCAATGCGAGCTCTCGAGCCGGCTGCGCAAGAACCTCATCTACCCCATCGCCGCGCCCACCTCCCTGCACCACCGCGTGAAGGAAGTGCGCGACATCGCCGCCGTGGACCCGGTGGCCGTGGGCGACCGGGTGAGCTTTCACATGGCCGACGCGCGGGCCGGGCTCATCACCGCCGTGCTGCCGCGCACCAACTCCCTCTCGCGCCCGGCGGCGGGCAGCAAGCCGCTGGAGCAAGTGATCGTGGCGAACGTGGATCAGGTGGTGGCGGTGTTCGCCGCCGCCCAGCCCGCGCCCAAGTGGGAACTGCTCGACCGCTACCTGGTGGCGGCCGAGGCGGCGGGCGTGCCGGGGCTGATCGCCATCACCAAGCTCGATGTGCTGGCCGAACGCGACGCCGCCGACCTGGACGCCGAGATGGACAACTATGCGCGCCTGGGCTACCGCGTGGCGCGCACCAGCACCGTGGACGGCCACGGACTGGAGGACTTCCGGGCGGCGCTGCGCGGTCGGGTGTCGGTGTTCGTGGGCAAGTCGGGTGTGGGCAAGACCTCGCTGCTGAACGCGGTGGAGCCGGGGCTGGGGCTGCGCGTGAAGGCCATCAGCCAGGCCACCGAGAAGGGCCGCCACAGCACCACCTACCTAGAAATGTTCGACCTGGCGTCCGGCGGGCAGGTGATCGACACGCCCGGCATGCGCGAGTTCGGGTTGTGGTCGCTCAGCGGCCCCGACCTGGCGCACGGCTTTGTCGAAATGCAGCCGTACCTGGGCCAGTGCAAGTTCGGGCTGGACTGCACCCACGACCACGAGCCGAGCTGCGCGGTGAAGGCCGCCGTGGGCGCCGGCACGATCAGCGAACGCCGCTATCACAGCTACCTGCGCCTGCAGGCCGACTAACATGACCAAACTATCAATGACTGACTTACTCGAAGACGACGGCCCGGACGAGGCGCTGGGCACTCTGCCTGGCGCGCGCCCCGACCGCCGCCCCAAAAGTGCTAGGGCAGGCCGCGCCGGGACGTACAAGCCGAAACGCAAGCCGGCCGACATCCTGGCGACGATTGTGGAACACGGCCAGGTGGCGCGGCCTCAGAGCAGTTTGAAGCTCAGCCCCACGCTCGACGCTACCAGCCACGAGCGCGGTTGGATCAGCGAGCATCTGGACGTGTTCGCGCAGAACTTTATCATCACCAGCGTGCTGCGGCGGGTGAAGGGCGGCAAAGAGGCCAATGTGTACTGCTGCGCCGGGCACCCCGCCAGCGGGCTGGAACTGGTGGCCGCCAAGCTCTACCGGCCGCGTCTGCTGCGCAACCTGCGCAACGACGCGCGCTACCGCGAGGGCCGGCCCATGCTCTCCGCCGAGGGGGTCGCCATCGGCAGCAAAGACTGGCGCATGCACAAGGCCATCGCCAAGAAGAGCAGCACCGGGCTGGCGGCGATTCAGACCTCGTGGCTGGAGTATGAGTACCAGACCATGCAGACGCTGCACGCGGCCGGCGTGGATGTGCCGCGCCCGCTGAGGCACGGCGAAAACGCCATCCTGATGGAGTACATCGGCGACGCGGTCATGCCGGCCCCGGCGCTCAGCCACACCACGCTGTCCCCGGCCGAAGCGCCGCGCCTGTTCGGGCGGATGCTCGACAACCTGGAGGCCATGCTGGCGGCCCAGGTGGTCCACGGCGACCTGTCGGCCTATAACGTGCTGTACTGGCAGGGGCGGCTGCACATCATCGACTTCCCGCAGGTAGTCGACCCGCACAACAACCCCAACGCCTTCGCCATCTTCCGGCGCGACGTGGAACGCATTTGCCAATACTTTGAGCGGCTGGGCGTCTATAGCCAGCCCGTCCGGCTGGCGCGCGACCTGTGGCTCAAGCACATTGGTCCAGCGCGTTAGAGGAAACCAGTGAAAATCATGTCTCCCCTCCGACCATCCGACCTACTCGACGACGGGCCTGACGACGACGTGCCCGCCAGCAATTTGAGCCTACCCGACCTAAGCGCCGAGCGCGCGCCGACGGCCAGCGCCCCGCGCCGCAAGAAACTGACCGACCACCACGTGCGCGACGCGCTGGTGCAGCACGCCCACGCGGCCCCAGTCGTTAACCAGATGGGCACCGAGGGCGTGTTCAACCCCACGTTCACGTCATCGCGCCACGAACGCGATTGGATTTTGAACTTCCTCGGCCCGTTCTACGACGACAAGCAGATCACCGACGTGCTGGCCCGCGTGAAGGGCGGCAAGGAAGCGAACGTGTACTGCTGCGCCGCCCACCCCGGCACCGGGCTGGAACTCATCGCGGCCAAGCTCTACCGCCCGCGCGAGTTTCGCAACCTGCGCAACGACCTGCGCTACCGCCAAGGCCGCGCCGTGCTCGACGACCGGGGCAAAGTGGTGCGCGACGGAGGCCTGCTGGTGGCGATCGCCAAGAAAACCGCCACCGGCATGGAAGCGGTACACACCTCGTGGCTGGAGCACGAGTACCAGACGATGGTGACCCTGCACGCGGCCGGCGCGGACGTGCCCCGGCCGGTGTCGCGCGGGCATAGCACCATCCTCATGGAATATCTGGGCGAGGCCGATGCGCCCGCCCCCACCCTGCAAGCGGTGCGGCTGGAGCGCGACGAGGCGCAGCCGCTGTTTGAGCGGGTGATGCACAACGTCAGCCTGATGCTCAAACACCAACTGATTCACGGCGACCTGTCGGCCTACAACATCCTGTACTGGGAGGGCGACATCCGCCTGATCGACTTCCCGCAGGTGGTGCGCCCGAGCGACAACCCGGAGTCGTTCGACATCTTTGCGCGCGATGTCCTCCGGCTGTGCCAATACTTCGCGCGGCAAGGCGTGCCGTCCGACGCGGCGGCGCTGGCGCGTGACCTGTGGGCCAAGCACGGCCCGAAGCCGAGAAGCATCTACGACGACCCGCCGCCCGTGGAAGACGAGGACGACGGCGAGGACGACGTATGAGGCCCTA
>JAYUUW010000053.1:0-3225 GCA_043754665.1 Anaerolineales bacterium
GTCTTCGAGTGGTAGGTGAACGACAGCCGCTGCAAGTGGTCGAAGATGTAGTTGCGCAGTCGCCGCGCCACGCCCTCGCCGGTGTAGGCCGCCTGCCGCCCGCTGATGAAAGTAAAGGTGCCTTCCAGCACGGCCAGGCCCAAAAAGCCCAGGCCGATCCAGGGCAGCACTTCCGGGCGGTGCTGGCCCAAAATCTTGTCCACGAAGAAGCGCAGCAGCAGATAGGTCAGCGTTTTGGCGGTCGCCGCCAGCGCGAGGCTAAGCGTGGCGCCGAAGTACGACAGGCGGTAGCCAGTCATGAGGCGCCATAAGCCCACCAGGCGGTTCGGGGCAATGGCCTTCTGTAAATCAAAAGTCGATTCGTTCGTTCGCATGTTCACAAGCGTCGGCTCCCGTGCGCAAACAATCCACGAGTGGTAAGAGACTATGAAATTGGTGGAGATTTGTGACAGGCTGGGCGCGCCTCGCAGAGCGAGGGTTTCGGCCAGCAGCGATGCTGGGTTGGCAGCGGCCTCGGAGCGCCGACGGTCAACCCAGCCCGGCGCGCCCCAAGTGGTAGATTGCCGCGAGGGCAATACCGAGGGAAGCGCGGGACCTAGTGGGTACGAATGATGGAGAGAAGCATGTGGCACCTACCCAATCTGGCCACCCCGGCGCGTCATTCCGTAAGCCGCGACGCGTCTTCAAGCAACCGGCCAACATCTTACCACTGGTTTTGGCCGAATTCAATGGTCAAATTCAGATTTACCGCTTCTCATGGGATGTTCAAGTTTTCTTACCCCAATGGGTCTTGCATCGCCGCCGATTTGGATTAGGATGTAGGGAGATGGTTAGGACTGGTCAAGTGCATTGGTAGCGCCTGAGTCAGTGGTGTGTTAGAGATGGGGAGGACGTATGGAGAGCCATCCGGTTCCCAGCAAGGCGGCCAAGGTCGCGGCTCCGCGCGGTGTTCGGTTTCGGGCCGGGGACTTGGTCACCACGACCAAGGGGTATCCCGTGTTGTACGAGGTGCTGGCGGTCGACGCCGCCGGGCTGTTGCGCGTGCGCGGCCTGAATTGGGCGGCGGGGTATAGCGCCACCGTCGCAGTTGACGATGTGCGCCCGGTGACGAGCATCCTGACCCATCCTGCGTAACGGGTGCGGCGCGGTGCCAGTAAGACCATTAGGCCGCTGCCATAGCGGCCTTTTCTGTTAAGTCGCCCGCTCGGGCGCAGGCACGGTATAATGCGCGGCGTCGCCCTCTTCCCGAGCATCCTTCGTGACTGACCAATACCGTTTATTCTCCGCCGTTTCCGACTTCCGCGCGGCGCGCCAACAGGCCGCCTTGCAGCAGGTGCTGGCGCGTCTTACCGGCCGCTCGACCGAACTGCTGTCGTATGATTCGGTCAGCCGTTCGCTGGGCTCGCTGGGCAGCGCTGACCGGGGCCTGCAAGACATTCCGCTGGACGCGATTGCCGGCAGCGTGGGCCGCACCCAAGACTTCACCCGCAACTTCTTGCCGCGCCAGGACTCAGACGAGAGCCGGTGGGCGCGCGTGAAGGAGATTGCCAGCGACCCCGCCCACGGCGGGCTGCCGCCCATCCAGGTCTACAAGGTCGGCGAGGCTTATTTTGTGCTCGACGGCCATCATCGCGTATCGGTGGCGCGGCAGCTTGGCGCGCTGACCATTGAGGCATACGTCACCGAGGTGCAGACCCGCGCCTCGCTCTCGGCCACCCCCACGGTCGCCGAGGTCGCGGCCCAGTCGGAATATGTGGCGTTCTTGGAAGCCACCCAACTCGATAAGACCCGGCCCGGCGTTGATCTGAATGTCGGCGCGCCCGACCAGTTCCAGCAGTTGCGCGATCAAATTGAGGCCCTGCGGCAAACGCTGGCCGAGGAGCAGGGGGCGGCGGTGCCGCTGCCCGAGGCCGCCGCGAGCTGGTACGACGACGCATACCTGCCCATCGCCCAGGTGATCCGCGAGCAGGGGATGCAGCGCGACTTTCCCGGTCTGACGGAGGCCGATCTGTATCTGTTGGTCTCGGCCCGCTGCGCCGAAGTGGAGCAGTCGCTGGGCTGGGAGATCACGCCGGAGGTCGGTGCGCTCGACCTGGTGGCGCACCAGAAACGGCAGCGCTGCGCCGCGGTGGTGCGGGCGGGCGACCGGCTGCTGGCGGCGGTGGTGCCCAAGGAACTGCGCCCCGGCCCGGCCACGGGCGAGTGGCGGCGCGAGCGGGTGGCCGCGCGCTACGGCGGCGACCGCTTGTTTGCCGACATTCTGGTGCCGGTGAGCGGCGAGCCGATTGGGTGGACGGCGTTGGACGAAGCGCTGGTGTTGGCCGCCAGCGAAGGCGCGCGGCTGCATGGCTTGCATGTGGTGGCGACTGAGGCCGAGCAAGCCGCGCCCGCCGCCCAGGCCGTGCGCGAGGACTTCCATGCGCGCTGCCAGGCCGCCGGGCTGACCGGCACGCTGGCGGTGGAGGTGGGGGAAATCGCGCGCAGCATCTACCGGCTGGCGGCGCTGAACGACCTGGTGGTGCTTGACCTGGCCTTTCCACCCGCGCCGCAACTGCTGGCCCGGTTGAGCTCCGGCATGCGCACCATCATTCGGCGCTGCCCCCGGCCGGTGCTGGCGGTGCCAGCGACCAGGACCGGGGCCGAGCGCGTGGTGCTGGCCTATGACGGCAGCCCCAAGTCACGTGAGGCGCTGTTTGTGGCGACCTACTTTGCCGAGACGCGCAAGACGCCGCTCTACATTGTCACGGTCAAACAGCCCGAGCTCGTCACCGACGATGTGGTCGCCCACGCCCGCGCTTACCTCGATTTGCACGAGCTGGAAGCTGAGTTTATTGTGAGCGAGGCCGCCACAGTGGCGGAGGCGGTGCTGGGCGCGGCGGCGGAGCACGGGGCCAATCCAGTGGTCGAGGCCATGATGGGCAGCGCCATCGACCAGCTTTTGCGCGACGCGCTATGCCCGGTGCTGATCTTCCAATAGGTACGTAAGCGGCTATGGAGCCTCGCCAACTCAAGGCCGGCAGGGCGAAATGGCGTTAGGCACGAAGTGGGCGGGTCGGTGATAGGGGAGCTACCCGAGTGTGGGAAAGGGTAGGGCCAATGGTCAGTGGCTCGGGCCGCTAGCCGCCGCGCCCGACGAATTGACACGAATGCGCTTGGGTAAAGGCAAGGGTTAGCCGCGGCGCGGCCAGCCAGCGCGAACACGCGCGAGGGGCGATATTGGCGCTA
>JAYUUW010000054.1:0-7325 GCA_043754665.1 Anaerolineales bacterium
GAACACCAGCCCCAGGATGAAGAGCAGCGAGGCGGCCGGGATGGCCAGCAGCAGCGTCAGCCGGGCGCGCGGCATCAGCCCCGGCGCGATGAACAGGAAGATTTCCAGAATGATCCAGGGCATGGCCAGCGCCAGCCCCGAGAGCAGCGACACGCGCATGTACACGCCGATGGCTTCGGTCGGCGAGATGACGGTGAGTTGACTCATGGCGTCGGGGCCCATGGGCTGAGACAAGAATGCCATGAACTGCTCGGCAAACAGAAAGCTAATGCCGGTGGTAATGGCCAGGGCAATCACCGAGCGCAAGATGTGCAGGCGCATGGCGTCGATATGCTCGCCCAGCCCGCCTAGGATGCCGAAAAAGCCTTCCTTTCCGCTGAGCGCCTCGCCCACGGTGTCGGTCAGCGACACTTCTTCAGGCACATCGGTAAAGAAGCCGCTAAAGCGCTTGCCGGCGCGCCCAATACGACGGAAGCCGGCCGCGATCATGCGAAACGGCCAGGTGAGGATCAACCAAAGGCGCCGCAGTAAGGTCTTCATGCCTTAGGCCCGTCGGCCCCATTGGGTGAGGTCGGCCCGGCGGCGGGCGCGTCGACTGGGACGGAGGTGACCGTGGCCGGGGCGGCCGTGGCCTGCGCGGCCGGCGGCGGCGCGATGCTGTTCTCCGGAGCGGGCGGCGGCGGCGCACTGACCGTGGCCGGGGTGGCGGCTGGAGCCAGCGCCTCCTTATCGGCGGCGTTCTTCTCCTCGACCCAGGCCTTCATCGGGTCGTTGGCGGCGGTGTTGATGGTCTTGACCGTCTCGTTCAGGTCCTTCTCGATGTCCTTGAAATCCGCCATTTCCTTGAGCTCGTCGAGCTGCGCCTCCGCCGCCAGGCGCGCGGGCAGATTGCGGATTTCTTCCGAGGCCTTGCGAATAACCTGATAGTTGGGTGACCTATAGAGCCTGTTCAAATTCTTGCCCAGGTTGCGGGCGGTTTTCTCAATATCCTTCGGCCCGAGGACCAGCAGGATGATAATGAAAATGAACAGGAACTCAAGCGGACCAATCCCAAGAACTTCCATACCCATTGACGGCCAGTGAACTGGCCCGCCGGTTAACCGGCGCTCCCATCGCCTTCCATATGCCCCGTTGATCCTGACTCGCCAAATACCAGTTGAATTTCGGCTTGCCGCGCCGCCAGCGCGCCCAGCACGCCATTCACAAAGCGCGGGGCACTGTCAGACCCGTACAGCTTCGCCAGTTCCACAGCCTCGTTAATGGCGACCTTGATCGGCGTCTGGCGGTCAGCCCCAAATTCCCAAATGGCGATGCGCAGGATATTGCGGTCGATGATGGCCATTTGATCGAGCGGCCATTCCGGGGCGAATTGTTGAATAAGCTTGTCGAGCGTTGGTGTGTGCGCGATAACCCCTGTCACCAGTTGCTGCGCAAATTGGTGCAAGTCGGCGCTGAGCGGCTGCTCCATCAGTCTCTGTTCGACCACCTGGTCGGCGCCATGGGTCGTGCAGTCAATCTCATACAACGCTTGCAGCGCTACCGTGCGAGCTTTACGTCGAGCTTTCATGCAGTCTGTCGTGTGGCAACAACGTATCCCGGTGCGGCCCCTCCGCGCCGGTCAGCGCCTATTGCGGCTCCTGTTCTGGATAAGCGATATCCTCAATGTGGACGTTCACGGCCAGGACGTCCATCCCGACCATTTCTTCAATCGCGCGCGCCACGGCGGCTTGCACCGCGCGGCTCACATCACGCACGTTGTGGTCATGCTCGATCACCAGGTACAAATCGACCGCCACGGCCTGGTCTTTGAACTCGATTCGCACGCCGTCGTCCAGGCCGCGCTTGAACAGGCGATTGACGCCGCCCGGCACCGGGCTGGTGCGGGCCACGCCGCGCGCGCCCAGCGCCGACAGGCGGGCGATGGTGAGCAGCACTTCGGGGGCAATGGTGGTCTTGCCCTGGCGCGGGGCTTCGGCGCTCATGGTGTTAGCCCATCACCATGCCGCCATCCACGCTCAACACCTGGCCGGTGATGTAACCGGCTTCGGGCGAGGCGAGGAAGGCGACGGCGTGGGCGATCTCTTCCGGCGTGCCCCAGCGGCCCAGCGGGATGGCCTTGAGCGAGGCTTCTTTCAGTTCGGCCGGCAGGTCGCCGGTGAGGGCGGTGGGCACAAAGCCGGGGGCCACCGCGTTTACGGTGATGCTGCGGGCGGCCACTTCGCGGGCCAGCGCCTTGGTAAAGCCGATCAACCCGGCTTTGCTGGCCGAGTAGTTGGTCTGCCCGGCGTTGCCGGCAATGCCGCTGACCGAGGTGATGTTGATGATCCGGCCGCTGCGCTTGCGCAGCATGGTCTTCACGGCCGCCTTGGAGCAGTTGAAGGCGCTTTTCAGGTTGGTTTGAATCACAATGTCCCAGTCGGCCTCGGGCATCATCATGATGATCATGTCGCGGGTGGTGCCGGCGTTGTTCACCAGGATGTCGATCGAGCCGTAGGCTTCCACGGCCGTCTTGATGAGGGTCTCGGCCGCCTTGTAGTCCGACACATCGGCCTGCACCGCGCGCGCCTCGCCGCCGGCCGCCACAATGGCCGCCACGGCCGCTTCAGCGCCCTCGGCGTCCTTGGCGTAATTGATGACGACTTTGGCCCCATTTCGAGCCAATTGTTCCGCAATCGCGCGGCCAATGCCGCGCGATGCGCCCGTAACCACGGCTGATTTGCCTTCCAGACCCATTGTTACTCCTGACGGCGGCCCGAATGAGCCGCGCGCGGCTGATTATACCCCATGCCGCTTAGGTTAGAGCCAGCGCAGCCGCCGAAACACGAGCACCATCGTAATCGGCACTGCCAGCATGGCGACGAGGGCGACGAGCAGCAGCCAGGGACGATCGAAGGGGATGAGCGTAAAATTCATGCCGAAAAAGCCGGTCAGCACCGTCAGGGGCAGGAACAGCGCGCTCATGAGCGTTAGGACCTTCATAATCTCGTTGGTCCGGTTGGAGGTCACCGACAGGTAGGTGTCGAGCGTGCCGCTCAGCAGGTCGCGCAGGCTCTCGTTGATGTCGGCCAGCCGCACGAATTGGTCATACACATCGCGGAAGTAAATCCGGTCTTTAGCGTCGATCATGCTGTACTCGTCGCGCGCCAGCCGGTTGAGCACCTCGCGCAGCGGGCTGATCACCCGCCGCATGGCGACGGCCACCCGCTTAACCGAGAACAGCGTGTTGAGCGTTTGGCGGGTCGGGCGATTGAAGGTCTCATCTTCCAGGTGGTCGATGGTGTCGTCAATCGAGTCGATCACCGGCATATAGGTGGCCGCCAGCATGTCGAGCAGGTCGTACAGCAAGAAGTCGGCGCCGCGCTCCAGCCGGCGCTGGTCGGTGTTGCAGTTGGACCACAAGCGGTCGACAAATTCCACCGGCTGGGCATGGTGGGTTACCAAGAAGTTCTTGCCTAAGAAGGCGTCGACCTCGCGCAGTTCCAGGTCGATGGTGTCGACCTTGTAGTTGACGCCGTGAAAGACCGCGTAGACATACTCGCCCCAGTTGTTGATCTTGGGCACATGCGACTCGTTCAGCGCGTCGTCGATGGCCAGCGGGTGAAACTTGAAGATGTCGCGCAGCAGCGGCTCGATCTTCTCGGGCGGCTCGCTGCCGAAGTCGACCCAGAACAGGCCGGCGGCGTCGGCCAAGGCCACGCGCCAATGGGTTTGGGGCACATCGGTGGTAAAGCCGCCCTTGCCGTTGCGATAGAGCGTTCGAATCATAGTGTTGGCACCCCGGCGCGCAGCCGCGCTTCCAAATAGGCCTCGAAGGCTTCGGCCCCGCACGCCTCCAAGTAGTTGAGCACTTCCGTGCCATCCATCGGGTACAGCGGGTGGCAGGAAGTGGGCCAGGCCCCCCGCGGCGCGGCCACGACCGCCGTCACCAGCGGCGCGACGATGTCCACCGTCTCCAGCCGGTCGACCACCGCCTCGGTGGTGATGATGACTCGTTTGGCGGCCATCGCCAGTTCCATATCCACGCCCAGGTTGCGGTTCAGGCGGGCGTTACCCTGCGCGTCGGCGGCCAGCGCGTGCAGCACCGCCACGTCCGGCTTGAGCGCCGGGAAGGCCATCAGTTCTTCGCCGGAATAGGGATCGATGATGGTCTTCACATCCGGCCGCAGGCGGGGTAGGTCGGTGCCAACCCAGCCGCGCCCCGGCATAAAGCCCACATCGGCCAGGGTGGCTTTCAGCCCAAACGCCAGGCTGGCCTCGGTCTCCTCCACCACTTCCAAATCGCCTAAGTTGACGGCCTGAGTGAACATCGGCGCGAAGCCGAAGCCCTCAAAACCGAAGTAGCACGAGCGCACGCGCTTGACCAGGCCCGCCCCCACCAATAGGTCGCTCTCGTAGCTGCTGGTGAAGCTCAGCAGCGTGAGGTCGCGCGGCGGCGTGGGGGCACTGAGCAGCGCCATGACAAATGCCACCGGCCGGCGGTAGAGCGTCATGCCGCCCAGCGACAGCGTGTCGCCGGACTGCACCAGCGCCGCCGCCTCGGGCAGAGAAATGACCTTATTCATGGGGCGTCGGTTCAGTGGGGGCTGGCTCTTGCTTCAGGGCGGCCACGGCGCTGTGCAAGGCCGCCGCCTGGGCGTCCTGTCCGGCCTGCGCCGCGCGCCCGCCGCCGACGGCCAGCCCCCACTTGCTGGCCTCGGCCCGCACGCTCTTGTCGCCGCGCATCAGCCCAAACAAAGTCAGGTTCACGCTGAGCACGAAGCCGATGATGACGAGGATAATGATGATCGTCTTGAGATCGAATTGCATGCCACGTCTCCGAGGTTAGCCTGAGGCCGTTTTGGCGGCGGCGGCCACCATTTCGGCCTTCTTGCGCGCCAGCCGCTCGGCCAGGTCGAGCAGGTACGGGCGGTTTTCCAGCCGCGCCAGCCATTCGGCCGGGATGGCGCTGGCGCCTAGCCGCGCCCCCATGATGCCGCCGGCAATGGAAGCCACGCTGTCCGAGTCGCCGCTGATGTTCGCGCCCAGCCGCACGGCGGCCATGTAGTCGTTGGGGTGGCGCATGACGCAGTAGAGCGCCATCGCCATGGCTTCCTCGGCAATCCAGCCGCCGCCGCGTGTGGGGCCGACATGGTTGAGGGCCGTCTCTTCGTCAGCCCATTCCAGCGCTTCCACCACGCGCTCAATCGCGGCGTCGAACTCCGGCGCCATCCCGCTCACGAACTTGAGCACGCGCTGCGGGTACTCGGCCGGGGCCACGTTTTCCAGCGCGAGCTTAATCAGGTAGGCGGCGGCCATGCAGGCCGCATCGGAGGTCGGGTGGCGGTGCGTCAGCACGCCTTGGGCGCGGGCGATGGTTTGCATTCGGCCCGGCTCGTATTGGTAGAGGTAGCCCACCGGCGCGACGCGCATGCACCCGCCGCAGCCTTTCGAGTCGCGCACGCCGGCCTCGCGCCAGGGCGCGCCGCGTTCGAGCGCGTTGACGCCGCGAATGGAGGTTGCGCCCGGGGCGCGCTGGGGCGTGGTGGGGTCGCGCTTCCAGCCGATGAAGTTGCGGGCGACCGCGCCCATGAGCACGTCCAAATCGCGGTGGCCGGCCTCAATCAGCGCCTCGGCCACGGCGGCGGTCATTTGGGTGTCGTCGGTGTAGAGGGCCGGGTCGGGCGGGGCCTGGATGCCGCTGCGGCCATAGTTGGCGAGGATTTCGGGCCGGCCCATGAACTCGACCGGCCAGCCGAGT
Organism: Anaerolineales bacterium; assembly: GCA_043754665.1. GTDB lineage: Bacteria > Chloroflexota > Anaerolineae > Anaerolineales > UBA6663 > JADZEK01. The sequence goes on from JAYUUW010000054.1 coordinate 5,738, forward strand.
GCATCGCCCAGCGCCAAACCAAAGATCATGCCCCGCGCCCGATCGCGGTCGAGCAGCGTCATGCGGCGGCCTCGGGCGCGGGCGGCAGCGCCGGGCGGGCGAGCTGCCCGCTGCGGGTGAGGGCCGTTTCGAGGTCGAGGATGTCGGCAATCACATAGTCGACGCGGGCCAGCCGGGCGGTGACCGGCGCAGGGCTGACCAGCACCGTCATCATCCCCAGCATGCGCGCCGGCTGCAAGTTGCGGGGGGCATCGTCCACGAAGAAGCACTCCGGCCCGGCCGCGCCCAGTTGGTCGAGCACGAACTGATAGGCGCGCGGCTCCGGCTTGTTGGCGAACGCCAGCGCCTGAATGTCGATGACGGCCTGAAAGTGATGAGCGATGCCCAGTCGATTGACCACCCGCAGGGCGTGCGGCGCGTCGGCGTTGGTGAAGATCACCTTCTCGACCGGCAGGCGCGTCAGCATGGCGTCGAGCGCGGCGTTGGGCTGGAGGAAGTCTTCGAGCGGCAGGTCGTGGACGAAGGCCAGGTAGTCGGCCGGGTCCACCTGGTGCTCGGTGCGCAGGCCGTTGAGCGTGGTGCCGTAGGTGTCGAACCACTCGCGGCGCTTGGCGCGCACGCCGTCGGCCGCCAGCCCGAGGCGCTCGACCAGGTAGCGATCAATCCGGTCGCCGATGGCGGTCCACAGGCCGCTCTGTGCGGCGTATAAGGTGTCGTCGAGGTCGAACAATCCGAAGCGGAGCATCGCGGTCTATTTTAGCGCTGTCGGGAAGGATTGCGAAGGGGCGCGAATTGGGAGTTCAGAGGGCCTACGCCCCGTCGAACGTCACGGCCATGTTGCGCAGCACGCCCCACGAGTCGAGAAAGTCGGCCAGCGAGCGGGTGTAGACCTGCGCGCCGTCGACAATCGTCACGGTCTCGGCGGTGTAGCCGATGACGATGACGGTGTGCTCGAAACGTGCCACGACCGTCTCACGCCCATCGGCGGCGACGTAAATTTCTGACGTGTGCCCCGGCTCGACATGCCCCGCCACCCACACCAGCACTGGCCGCCCGGCCGCGACCTCGCGCTGCACCAGCGACCACTTGTTGTAGCGGCTGCCCTCCGCTCGCACCCCATAGGCGGTGAGCAGCTTGGCCACCGGCCCGGCATGGACGCCGTAGGCGTTGGGTGGCGTTTGCCCCCAGGTGCCGCGCACATCGCCCACGAAGCCGCGATCGGGATCGTCAGAGGCGGGCAGGTTGCCCAGAAACTCTAATTCATCGATGGCGACGCCGAAGAAGGCGGCCCAATCGGCGGCGGAACGGCTCTCGCAGCTCAATGCCAGCGACTGGCGGTGGCCGACCACCCCGCTGACGGCCGCCGCCGCCGGCAGGTCTTCGATGGAGGTCACCCCCGGCGCGTTTTCGGGCGCCGCCGTGGCCGCAATGGGGGCCGCCTCGGCCGCCAGGATGGCGGTGGGCGCGGCGGTCGCTTCAACGGGTGTCCCCTCGGTTGGCGCGGGCGTGGCCGCCACTACGGCCGCATCGGCCTGAGATCGGATGGGCAGGGGGCTGGGGAAGCTCGCCGCCGTCACCACCAGCGGCA
>JAYUUW010000055.1:0-2316 GCA_043754665.1 Anaerolineales bacterium
GTTCGTCACAAGCGCCGGCGCCCAAAACGCTGATTCTCCGAAGTCTCGGAGTCATAGACCGAAGTCTCGTAGTAATGTGAAGTCTCGTAGTAGTACTAGGGGACTCAGGGAATGGGCGGCAACGAAGGCCAGGGAGACGGCGTGAGGGCGCAACGTCTAAGGGCCGGGTCACCGCAGGTTAAGTGCATGAGAGCGGCTATCTATCCTTACGAAAAAACGGACCTGGCTGGCATGCTTGCGTGCCACCCAGGTCCGTTTTTTCGTCGGCACTATTGGAACGGCTGCGACAGACCAGCCGCGGGCAGGCGTTCGACCCACCGTGCTGATGGCGCAATCGCGCCTGTGACCACTGCCCCGTCACCCACAGCGCGCGCCCACCCCAGCGGCGCTCGTCACAGAGTCAATCAAAAATCCACAATCCAAAATCAGCAATGCCGTTCAGGCCAGCGCCTTGTACACAAACGTGCCGATCAGCCCGAGCCAGTAGGCCGTGGCGTAGTAGAGCAGCAGCGGCTGCACGCCGCGCCGCCAGAGGAGCACGGCGGCGATGAGGCCCAGCAGGGCGACGACGTACAGGTCGAGGCCGATGACCTCGAAGGCCAGGTTGGCGAAGATACCCAGGCCGATGAACAGGCCGTTGCCAACCAGCAGCGCCCGATCGCCCCGCCCCAGCGGGCCGGCGTGCGGGAAGAGCACCTGCAGGAACATCAGCGCGGCGTTCATAAACACAAAACCGGCGAAGAACAGCCAGTGCGAGAACTCGTCGTCGTTGAAGATCACGATGCGGCACAGGGCGGCGTCGAGGCCGGGGCCGCCGGTGTCGGGGCAGAAGCGGGCGTGCAGGTAGTTGGTAACCTCGTGGTTGCCGTAGCTGGCGGCCAACACGTACACGCCGATGATGAAGAGCAGGCTGAGGGCCAGGTGGGCGCGGCCATCCCGCGCCGGGCCGCCCACGGTGACCTCCAGATGGCGCTTGAGCAGGTAGAAGGCGATGAGGCTGGTGAGCGGCAGCCAGAGCATGTTGTTGAGGTCAACCCAGCGCAGGAACTCGTTGGGGGCCACATAACCGGTGGTGAGCGTGCTCAGGCGGTTGATCGAGGCCAGGATGACGACGACGGATTGCACCGCCAGGAGCCAGTGCACCGGCGCAAGCGAGTGGCGGCGCGCCGAGGCCGGCGCAGCGGCGGAAAGCGTAGCAGCCGTCATGCGGACTCCGAGGAAGGAGCGGCATCAGCGGCGGGCGCGGCGTCGAGCGGCGGGCCGAGTTGCTCGACCTGATAGCCCTGCGGATAGGTGGGGCGGCGCGGACCGGTGCGTAGGCGCGGTTGGCGGCGCTCGGGCAGCAGCCGCAGAAGACGCGCGCGCAGCCGCAGCAGCCCGCCGACCACGGCGCGCAAGGCGGCCGGGGGATGCGGAAAGCCAAAGGCGTCGAGCAGCGGGTCGTCGAGCAGCGCATAGAGCACGGGCGCAGCGAAGCGCTGGAGCGCGGGCGGGAAGTAGAACCAGCCGAGGAACATGCGGCGGGTGCTGCCGGCGACGCGGGCGTTGGCCTCCGAATAGTAGAAGTGGTCGCGCTCGTAGGCCAGGTTGTAGGCCTCGAAGGCGGCGCGCGTGGGCGGGATGTCCTTGATGCCCATGCGGCGGCCAATTTCGCGCCAGTAGTGGTAGGCGGCCTCCAGCTCCTGGGCCACCATCGGCCGCCAGCCGAAGCGGGCGTTCCAGCGGGCCGGCTCGAAGATGAAGGTGGACAGCACGTACAGGTAGTCGGCGTTGGAGATCGCGAACCGGCCATGCATGCGGTTCATGCGGCGCAGCGCGGCGCGGCCCGGCTCGCTGTCGTAGCCGTGCTCCAAAATTTCGCTCAAGATCAGGTCGGTGTCATCGTAGCGCTTCTGCGGGCGCTGGGTGAACTCGCCGGTCTGGGCCAGCCGGGCGGCGATGCTGGGCACAGCGAAGGTGCGGAACAGCGCCACCTCCAGCGCGCGAGTGGTATCGAACGGAAACTCGAAGAACGTCACCAGATAGACGATGCGCAGGTGGTCGCGTTCGGGGTCGAGCGTGAGGATTTCGGCCAGGGCGGAATGGGGCATGGCGGGTCTCTGAGTGGGGGCGCTCAGTGCAGTTCGAAGGTGCGCAGCAGGCCGGCCAGGTCCCACACGCGCACGGCGCGGGTGACCAGGCCGACTTCAAAATGGATGAGGCTGAGGCCGCCCAGACACGCCACCCGGCCGGCTTACGCGGCCGCACCGCTGGGGGCGACCACCCATTCCCCCGTGCGGCTCAGGCTGAGCGCATCGGGCCCCAGCCCTTCGGGCA
>JAYUUW010000056.1:0-1702 GCA_043754665.1 Anaerolineales bacterium
TCCAGCGCCTGGAACACCGTTAGCTCCATGTGGATGATGTCTTTTTGCGGGACGTAGCCAATTGTGTTGCGGATGGCGTCGAAGTCTTTGTAGACGTCAATCGTATCGTTGACGATGACTTTACCGTGCGTGGCGGGCCGGTAGCCGGCGATGGCGTCAACCAACGTCGACTTGCCGCCGCCGCTCTGGCCCACCACGACGATGAACTCACGCGGCAAGAAGGCCAGCGAGATGTTCTGTAGGACGTTCAGGTCCTTGCGCACGCGCTTGTTGAGGTCCTGGGCCTCCACGCGCATGCCGCCCTGGCTCTCATCGTGCTGGGTGATGACCTCGTCGCCGACCTGGAGCCGGTAGGGGCCGATGTGGACGGCATCACCGGGCTGCACCCAGGTGTCGCCGCGGACAGCGTTGCCGTTGACAAAGGTGCCGTTGCCGCTGCCCAGGTCGCGCACCCGGTAGCGCTGGCCGATGCGCTCCACCTGGGCGTGGAAGCGCGAGACCATGGGCGCCGGCAGCACGATGTCGTTCTCCGCCGCGCGGCCGATCGAAACCACCTTACTCTCGCTGAACTGCACGGTCTGCCCCATCTGGATTGGCTCGTCCGCCGGCGAGAGGTAGACCAGCGTGACCATATCGCTCGGATCGTAGCCGCCAAGCCGCAGCTTAGCGCCGTGCGTCAGGCGAGCAGCTTCCATCACCGGGGCGCCGTCGAGCATTAGCGGGTTGCTCAGGTTGGGCGATGGCACAATGTAGTAGCCCGTCACCTGGCGCTCGATTTCGGCGTGCAGGCGCGACACGAAGCGATTCTCTAATACGATGTCGTTGTCGGCGCTGCGGCCAATGCGCGTGCGCAGTTTGGTCAACGAGTACAGCGCCGCCTCGCGGCCAAAGGCCGTGATTACTAGCTGCGGCGGCTCGGTGACCGCCGCCGCCGCTGGCAGCTTGCCTATAAAGGTGGCATTGGCATCGGTAGGCTGTGCGGCCGGTGCGCGCGCGGCCAGGGGGCCGGTGTGCGAAAGGGTCTGGTTGCCATCGTCCTGGGGTGGGGGCGTGGCGTGGGCCGGTGGGGGCGCGGTTTGCGATGGCGGCGGGCTGGGTGGCATGGCGCGCGGCTGTGGGGCAGGGGGCGTGGCTCGCGCCGGCTGGTAGGCCTGGTAGCGCAGGATGACGGCGGTGTCGCCGCCCAGGTAGCCCAGGCACAGCTCATCGCCATCTTGCAGCAGGCGCTGGCCGGCCACGCGCTCGCTGTTGACGAAGACTGGGTTGGGACTAGTGCTTTCCAGCTCCAGCCGGTATTGGTCGCCCTCCCGCACCAGCTTGAGCTGGCGCCGCGAGATGGTCGCGATGTTGACGGCAATATCGTTTTCCGCCAGGCGGCCCACGGTTACCTCGGCCTCGGTGAGCGGATGCTGGCTTTGCTGGCCGTCGGGCAGGGTCACTGTCAGGCGAGCCGGCACGGCGGGCTCGAGGGGCATAGGGGCCGGACCCATAGGCCGCGAGACCAGGGTGGCGTCACTCGCGGTAGGCGGCAGCGACAGCTTGACCGTCGGCGGCGGGGTTGGCTCGAGTTCGGGAACGGCAGGGGCCGCCAGAGGTGATTCCACCACCAGCGTGGGCCCCGGCAGCGGCATGCCGTCGAGCGTCGGGGCGCCGTCATCCCTAGGCACCAGCACCACACGCAGTACCACCTCGGTGCCCAGCC
>JAYUUW010000057.1:0-2610 GCA_043754665.1 Anaerolineales bacterium
ACGCCGCCGCCTGCGGCCCGCGCACAATGTATTGCAGCCGCACGCGCAGCATCTGGCTCAGGTGCTCCCAGGTGTGCCCCAGCGCGTACTGCGCCACCCACCCCAGGCTGATCGGCCCAAGCGCGGCGTGCACGCCTATCCGGTCCCAATCGGCGGTCGCCAGCAGCGCCAACTCGGCCTGCCGGTCGGCCTGAAAGGCGGCCAGCAAGTCGGCGCGTGAGCGCTCGGCGGTCCATTCAGACTTTTGCAGGGCCACTTCATCAATCACCGGCAGCGGCGGCCGGTCTTGCTCGGCCATGGCCCGCAGGCGCGGCAGAAACACAAAGTGGTCGCCGATCCACATGTGGGTCAGCACCTCGTGCTGGCTCCAATCCTTGTCGCTCGGCTTCCACAGCGTGCCGGCCTCGGGCAGCCGCGCTACCTCGCGCGCCAGGTCGTCCGCCGCCGCTTGCAGCCCCGCCATGATCACTGCCTTATCAATCATTCCAATCTCTCCTATTGCGGCCCGCGCACTATGTAATCCAGCCGCACGCGCATCAGTTGGGGCAAGTGGGCCCAGGTATGCCAGAGCGTATCCTGTGCCACCCACCCTAGAGTAATCGGCCCCGCCAACGGGTGCACGCCTTCCCAATCGGCTGCGGCCAACCGCGCTAGCTCGGCCTGCCGGTCAACCAGAAAGCTAGCCAGCAGGTCGGCGCGCGAGCGTGTGGGGTCCCACTCCGACTTTTGCAGCGCTTGCCCATCGCCCACCGGCTCCGGCGGTTGGTTCGGTGCAGTAAATGACCGTATCTGTGGCAGAAAGATATAGTGCTCGCCGATCCACAAATGCGTCAGCACCTCAAGCTGGCACCACTCAGTCTCGCTCGGCTTCCACAATGTCGCCGCTTCCGGCAGCCGAGCCACCTCGCGCGTTAGCTCGTCGGCCGAGGCTTGCAGCGCAGTCAGGATCACATCTTTGTCACTCACCCCTCGCCTCCGGTTTGTTAAGGTTGCGCCGCGATTGCCCCCGCCACCTCGGCCAGCCCACGCCGGCCCGCCAGCGCCGCCACCAGCGCCGGCAGTTGCGGCAGCTTGCGCGTGCGCTGCTCCATCAGCATGAACTGGTCGGCCGCCTCCGGCCCTTCGGCCGCGCGCAGGAATAGCACCGCCGCCGCCAGCCCCACCGGCCCGGCCTGCGCCGCCAGCGCCGGATACGCCGCCGCCCGCGCCAGCAGCGCCGCCGCCAATGCCTCGGCCGTCGCCGCCAGCACCTCATCCGGCCGCTCGGTGTAGCGCCACGGCGGCGAACTGCCCCAGGCTGGCGGCGGCGGCTGGCTCAGCACCAAGCCCTCGGCCGTGGCGGCCACCACGCGCTCGCGGCCCGGATATAGCAAATTTGGGAAGACCACGAGCGCCAGCAGTGGCTCACCGACCAACTCGGCCAAGAACGCGCCCAGGTCGGCCCGCGCCAGCACGGTGGTCAACTCGTCTTCGGCCGTAAACCAATCGGTCGCCGTTGACTCCAAATGGGTCTCGGGTTGGGCCTGCGCCACGAAGTCGTCCAGCGCCCCGCCGGCCGCCGCTTGCCAATCGCCAGCCGCCGCCAGGGCCAGCAACTGCGCCACGCCGCCCGAGCCTAATGCCACGGCCTCGGCCGCCGCCACCGCCGGATGCGCCCGCCAGGCCGCGAAAGTGCGGCGCGCCCCCTCGGCTACGCGGTGCGGCTTATACGGCTTGCGCGCCTGCTCGGCTTCCGGCCAGCCGCCGGCCGCCAGCAGCAGCCCGGCCAGCCGCAGCCCCGCGGCGCGCCGCACCACGCTGACGCTCACCACGTCTCCTGGAGCCACTCCACGGTCAGCGCGCCGGCCTCGGCCGCCGGCACCAGCCGCACGCGCACATTCCACTCGCCCCACTCGGCCGCCAGCGCGTCGGTCAGGCCAGACAGCGCGGCGTCGGCCGCCCACACGGCGGCGTGCGGCACCACCGGCAGCGGGCGCTGCACGTTCACAATCACGCCGCCGCCGGTTTCTTTCATAGCCCGCGCCACGGTCTGGCTCATGAGGAACACGCCCTTCAGGTTCACATCCAGCGTGCGGTTCCACTCCCACTCGTCCATCTTTAGGGCGGCGCTGGCCGGCGCAATGTGGGCCGCGTTCACCAGCGCCGCCAGCCGGTCGCCGGCCTCCAGCAGGCTATACAGCAGCGTCTGCGCGCCCATCTTGTTCGATACATCGGCCGTGGCCGCTTGCGCCCGCCCGCCCGCCGCCGAAATCGCGTCGGCCGTGCGCTGGGCGCTGTCGGGGTTCACGTCAATCGCCACCACCCGCACCCCGGCCGCCCCCAGGGCCAGCGCCGCCGCCTCGCCCGTGCCGCGCCCCGCGCCGGTCACTAACACCACTGCGCTGTCATCCATCATGCTTGCTTCGCTCCTGTGTTAGCCGCGCCGCCGCGCTCACCGGCCGACCAGCCGATCAGCGCCAGCCCCATGACAAAATATAATCCGAACAGCGCCAGCCAGGCCCACACGCCCAGCCGGCTCCACACCACGGTCTGGCGGCTGGCGTTGACAATCAGCACGCCGAAGATCGCCAGCAGCCCCAGCGCGCTGGCCGCCACGCCCAGCGCCAGCCG
>JAYUUW010000058.1:0-2179 GCA_043754665.1 Anaerolineales bacterium
CGGGCGTGGTGCGCCCCGGCCTCATCGGCGACATCGCCGGCACCTCCGAGCCGGTGTGCGCCGCCGCCGCCGGCCCGGCCTTCGACCCCACCCGCCTGATCGAAACCCACTGCCACGCCGACCCGAGCCTGTGGCTGCTGGAGAACCCCGGCTTTGTCTCCGGGGCCAACTACCGCTGGCTGCGCGACAACTTCGCGCCGGACGAAATGCGCGCCGCGGCGGCCGGCGGCCCCAGCGCCTATGCCCAGCTTGACGCCCTGGCCGGGGCCATCACGCCCGGCGCCGAGGGGCTGGTGTTCCTGCCCACGCTCATGGGCACCACCACCCCCACCTGGAACGAGGCCGCGCGCGGCAACCTGTTCGGCTTCACGCTGGCTCACACCCGCGCCCACCTCACCCGCGCCGTGCTCGAAGGCTCGGCCTACGGCGTGCGCGACATCACCGACCAAATGCAGGCCATGGGCTTGCCCGCCGATGAGCTGCGCGTCATGGGCGGCGGCGCGCGCAGCGCCTTGTGGAACCAAATCAAAGCCGATGTCACCGGCCTGCCCGTCGCGGTGCCGGCCACCCCCGAGACCACCGCCGTGGGCGCGGCCGTGCTGGCGCTGGTGGGCAGCGGGGCCTACGCCACCGCCGCCGAGGCCTGCCCGCAAGTCGTGCGGCTCGACCAGCACTTCGACCCGCGCCCCGCCGTGCACGCCGCCTACGCCGACGCCTACGCCCTCTACCGCGCGGTCTATTTCACGCTGCTGCCGGTCTTTGAGCAGGCCGCGCAGCGTTCATCCAACGCGTAATCGCAGGGCAATCGCACCTACTTTGCGCCACGTTAACCGACCAGCCCCTTTTACCTGTCATTCCGAAGACCGCACGGCGCTGCGCGCCAGCCCCTCGGCTCAAACGGCCCCCGGCCGTCACCCGCCAGCCGGATTTGTCATTCCGAACCCGGCCTCAGGTAGTTTGGCCTAGCGCTCCCCTCGGGCCGGTGAGGAATCCGCAACTCGGAATAACTCGGCCCCGCGACCCACCGCTCCGCCCCAACATGTTATGAGCAACCCGGCCTCAGGCCGTTGGACCTTGCGCTCCCCTCGGGCCGGTGACGCGAAGCGTCTCGGCTCCGACCTACCCGGCCCTGCGCTAGGCCTCGCCGCCCCCCGCCGGAAAATGCTATACTCCGCCGCGAGCGCAACCTTTAACCACAACTTGCCCTGAGGCCACCCATGAGTTTCCTGACCGATCACCAACGCACCTTCATGGATGTGTTCGGCTATCTTGTCTTTCCGGGTCTGCTCACCGACCGCATCGACCGCATCATCACTGAGTTTGAGGCCGTCTTCGCCCAGCGTGGCGGCGGCCACAACGGCGCGGCCCACGACGGCACCGCCCGCTCCTGCATCGTGCCCTTCATCGACCAGTCCGCCTACCTGTCCTCGCTGATCGACGACCCGCGCCTCGACGGCCTGTTTACCGATCTGCTCGGCGTGGATTACAACTACCTCGGCAGCGACGGCAACTTCTACGTCGGCGACACCAACTGGCACTCCGACACCGATTGGTCCGGCCAGTCGCGCGGCCAGCCCCCGCGCCTGTTCTACAAACTGGCCCTCTACCTCGACCCGGTCAACGCCGCCACCGGCGCGCTGCGCGTCATCCCTGGCAGCCACCGCTACGGCGACAGCTTCGCCATGGACCTGCACAGCGCCGTGCGCCGCCCCGAAGAAGCCCTGGGCCTTACCGGCGATCAGGTGCCGGCCATCGCGCTCACCAGCCAGCCCGGCGACGTGGTCGTGTTCAACCAGGCCACCAAACACAGCTCCTGGGGCGGCAGCAACCGCCGCCGCATGTTCACCATCAACTGCACCCACCACTACGCCGAGGCCGACCTGCCGCTGCTGCAAAACGAAGTAGCCGGCTTTGCCCGCTTCTGGCCCGACTCGCTCTACGGCCCGGCCATGCTCGCCACCGCCGGCCCGGCCCGCCGCGTGCACATGGAACAAGGCCTGTCCCAGGACCCCTATTTGGCCGCCGAAGTCGTCAAGGCCAAAGCCACCATGCCGGAGCCGTCGCGCGGCTAACGCGCCGGCCGTCAGCACCTGGATCACTCAAACGCTTATTGAGTTTTCAGTCTAGACCGTGACAGCCCCTAGCCACGCTCGCGCCGGTTAGTCGCAGCCGTTGTCAT
>JAYUUW010000059.1:0-2453 GCA_043754665.1 Anaerolineales bacterium
TAGAGCGCATTCGACAAATCCCAGTCGCGCGTGTCGGGGCCGTAGGTGGTGGTCATGGTGCCGGTGCAGGCCACCAACGTGTAGTCGCCGTCCGCGCCGGACACGGCGCAGTTGAGATCGTCGTTGAGCTTGGCGTTCATCGAGCGAAACGAGATGGCTTCGGTGGCGGCCTGCCCGTCGAAGGCGTCACAGGCCAGGGCGGTCACGGCTGCCACATCGGCGGCGGCGCGGGCGGCCAGGTAATTGTAGATGACGGCCAGCGCCGGGTCGGTAGTCGCGGTGGCGGTCGGGCCGGCCGTCGCCGTTGGGCCGCCTTTAGTGGCCTCGGCCGTGGCGCTGGGTTCAGCACCGGGCGTTGGGCTGGGCGGCGGCAGGGTCGCGGTGGGCAGGGCCTGGGTGGGCAGGGCCTGGGTGGGCACGGCGGTCACAGTCGCCGCCGGGGCAGTCGCGGTGGAGGGTACGGGTGTAGCGGTGGTGCAGGCGGCGACGGCGAACATGACGATGGGCAGCACGAGCCGGACGAAGCGCATAGGCCCATTATAGCAAGGTGGGAAGTGAGAGGTGGGAGGGGCCGGGTTGGGAATGCTGCCGCGCCTGCCACCTCCTGTCGCGGGTGCTGGATATGGGGAAGGTGGGCTTGGCGGTTGGACGACCTCATCCCCGGCCCTTCTCCGAAACGGAGAAGGGTGCCCGCGTGAAGAGGCTATGAGGGGATGAGCGCTGGTGGGGCGGCAGCACGTTGTCTCGCCCTTCCCAATGGCATCACCTTTCTCTTTTCTCTCAGGTCAGTACATCACGCCGCGCCACAGCGCGTCGAGCACTTGCAGCGCGGTGAGGTTGCGGAGAGTGCTGCCGTATTGCAGGTTGGCGGGGGTGAAGTCGCTGGCGTTGGGCGCCCAGGCCAGGTGCACGCCGTCGCTGCCCAGCCCCTGGTTGGGCAAGCCTTGCAGGGCCGCCCACAAATTCCACACCGGGATGTCGTTCTCCTGCGCCACACTGAGGATGATGCCGTTCAGCTCGCCCACGCGGCCCTCGTAGCCGGCGCGCAAGAAGGCCGGCAGCGTGCTCAGCACCGGGATGACGCCCTGGCTGACGCAGTCGGCCACGATGCGGTTGAGGTTGGCGCGGTAGGCGTCGGCTGAGGTAGTGGTGACGTCGTTCGTGCCGATGAGGATCAGCGCGATGGCCGGCCGGTTGCGGCGAATTTCGCACTGCACCGGCGACTCGTAGGTGCCGCAGAAGGTCTTGTCCGACGTGCTGCCGGCCACCAGCGAGAACGACGACCAGCCGCCCTTGGCCGCCAGCGAGGTGTTGACAAACGGGTTGCCGGTGCGCGCCACGCCCGCGCCAAAGAAGTTGACTACGTCGGCCAGGCCGGCGTAAGCGCGCAGGTCGTATTGGCCGTAGCCAATAGGGGCCAGGAACTGCGGCGAGACCGTGAGCGAGTCGCCGAACTTGGCGAAGACGTTGGGGTGGTTGCCGAGCGCCAGCCCGGCCAGGTAGATATCGCGGGCATGCTGGCTGATGCCGAAGATGATCTCGCTGGGCGGTGGCGGGGGCGGCGGCGTGGTTGGGCCGCTGGGTACAGCGGTGTTGGTCGGCGGGGGCGGCAGTGTAGCGGTCGGTAGCTGCGTTACCGTCGGCGGCGGCAGGTTCGTGTTGGTGGCGGTCGGTATAGCACTCGGGACGAAGGCCACCACAACCGGCGTGCTGCCGGGTTGGGCGGCGGCGGGGGCCACGGCGGGCGGCGTGCCGGTGGCGTTCACCGGTTCGCCGGAGATGGGCAGTTTGTTGAGGTCGATGTAGACATCCACGTACTGGGTCATCACCCAGCCGGGGCGGTTGTCGCTGGTGATGATTTGCAGCCAGACCTTATCAGTCGTGCGGCCGACGAGGTCGAGGATCATACCGGCCGGCAGGTTGCCGATGATGGTGCCGGCTGTGCCAGGGAAGGCGCGCAGGCGCAGGTTGTTGCCGGCATCCGCTACTTTAGCCTCGTCGGGGATGACGAGCGTGGCGGTGGCGTCGAGCACGGCCCCGGCGGTCACCGGCACTGAGAGCAGGTTGATGTACACCTCCAGGAACGGGGCCAGCACCCAGCCGCGCAGGTCGTCCGGGCCAATGATCTCCAGCCACTCGCTTTCGGGGCTGCGGCCAATGATCTGCACGGCGGTGTCGGGCGAGAGGTAGCCAATGACCTCGCCCGCGGTGCCAGCCAGTGCGCGCACGCGCAGGAAGCCGGCGTCGGCCACCACGCGGCCATCCACCCCGGCCGCGGCGGTGCTGTTGAGGTTGGGCAGCAGGGTGGGCTGCGGGCCGCCGCTGGGCGTGAAGGTGGGGTAGCGGTCGGGCGTCGCCGTCGGCGGGAACTCCGGCGTGGGCGTGGCGGTCCATTCCGGCGGCAGGGTGGGGAAGACCACCGGCTGCGTGGCGGTCGGCACGATGTCGGGCGT
>JAYUUW010000060.1:0-6329 GCA_043754665.1 Anaerolineales bacterium
ATTGGCGGCCGGTGCTTAAGAAGTCGGGCTTATAGGCTTGCACGGAAAGCCAGTACCGGCCTGGGCCAACGATCAGCGGCGGTGAGAGGTTGACTGTAAACACCCCGGTGCCGAGACCGTCGATCTGGCCGCTGGGGATGCTCTGGTTGGTCAACAGGAGGCCTGGAATGCCGCCCGCATCGGCGTAAATCTGCACTAGCAGCGATGTGACCTGGTTGCTGCCGGTGCCGCCCTCATAAGTGCCGTAAGCCCGAATTGCGGTAATCTGCCACGGCGAGCCGTCGGTGTTCTCGAAGTCATCGGCCGCCTGACTGTCGTAATCATTGTACAGCGGCTCGAAGTCCGAGGAGACCGTAATCGAGAAATTGGTATCACCCGCCGTGTCTTGCGCCCACAGCACCGGGTCGAGCCCGGCCGGCGCGGCCACGCCCGCATGCGGCACCGCCGCGGGGCTGGCGCCCGCGAACGCGCCGGCCGGGCCGGACATGAGCGTGGCCACTATGAGCAGGGCACTGCCGCCCCACCGGGCCAAGCGATTAATTGAAATAGGCATCGTCTCTCCTCCAAGTTACCATCGACTGCCTAACCAGTTTATAACATAACCGAGTCAGGGGCAACATACCCAAATGCTGTGCTGGCCGGCTGCGCGGCGTTAGCGTCCGGCCATCCAAGCGGCAAAGTCTTTGCCATAAAGGTAGATCGCCAGCGCCCCGAAGACCAGGAACGGGCCATAGGGCACGGCGCTGTGGGGCGTGTAACGGCGGCGAGCCACCTGCACCATGATGTAGCCCAAACTGTAAAGCCCGCCCATCAAGATCGCCAGCGTCAGCGAGATCAGCACGCCCGGCCAGCCCACCGCCAGCCCCACAATGCCGGCCAGGTTGACATCGCCGCCGCCGAAGGCCACCTCGTCGAGCGGTTGACCGCGCAACTGCTGGAGCGTGCGGGCATACAGCTCGGCCAGGACGAAGATACCCAGGGTCAGCCCGTAGCCGGCAAGACCGCCCAGCAGGGTCTTCACCAGGCCGTGGCCGGGCAGCACAAACCCGGTGAGGCCCGTGACCAAGGCCAACGGCCACACCACACCCCACAAGATCAGCCGGTGCTCCACGTCGATCACGGTGACGAGCAGCAGCCCCAGGACGACCAACAGCGCCGCCAGATAGACCGCCACGGTCTCGGCCAGCGGCGCGCCAGTGCGGGCGGCCCAATACCACAAGTAGGCCGTCAGCAGCCCAGCGGCCAGCTCGACCAGCACCGGGCGCAGCGGCCGGGCCGCGCCACAGTGCTCACACCGGCCGCCGCGCCGCAGGGCCGCCGCCAGCGCCAGCCAGTAGGCCGGGCGGTGTGGTTGGCCGCAGGCCCGGCAGCGCGGCCGGCGTGGCGGATAGCGCAGGTCGTTGGCATCGGGCGGCAGGTTGTCGGCCAGGCTGTTGATGACCACACCCAGACCCAGGCCCAACACGAACAGAGGGAACGCCACAAAGGGGAGCATGGCGCGATTATATCGGAAGAAATGGCGTTTTTGACAATTCGGCCCGAGCCCCCTAGAATCGGGGCGTGCAACCAAGCCGTTTCCTCCCCAGCCGCGACCGGCTGAGCGTGCTGACCGCCGTGATCGTGTTGGCGTTTGCGTTGGCGCGCTTCCTTGATCTGCCGGCGCGCACGCTGGCCACTAACCTGCTTGGCTCACCCCTGGGCCTGGAACTCAACGGCCCCCTGCTGATGATGGTGCTGGTGGCCGCGCTCATCAGCGCCGGGGCCGACACCCTCATCCGTTCGCACCCCACGCTGGCCGGGCAACTGGGCCGGCGCACCTTCATGCACTGGATTTTGCCGGGCGCGACGGCGCTGGTGCTCGGGGCGGTGCTCAACCGCCTGCCCGACGGGCCGCTGTGGTGGCTAGGGCTGGGCCTGACGGCTGTGGCGCTGATTGCCGTGCTAGTGGCCGAATACATCGCCGTGGACCGCAACGACCCGGCCTGGGACGTGGCCGCCCTGGGCTTGACGGCGCTGGCGTACGCGGTCGCCCTAATCTTGTTCGCCTTACTGCGCAGCCTGAGCGCGCGGGCGTTGGTCTCGGCCTCAGTGGGTGGGCTGGTGGGGGCCGCGCTGGCTTGGCGGCTGCTGGCGCTGAAGGGTGCGCCGCCGGGGGCCGCCGCGCTCAATGCCACCGTGGTGGGTCTGGTCGTGGCCGAGGCCATTTGGGCCATCAACTACTGGCGCATCTCGCCGGGCAGCGCCGGGCTGCTGGCCATGATCCCGTTTTACCTGACCGTCGGCGTGGCGCAGCAGCACCTGGTCGGGCGCTTGACCGTCCGCATCTGGATTGAATACATCGTGGTGGGCGGCCTGGCCCTGGCAATTGCCCTGTTTTACTCCTTTGGCAGGGGTTGACGGTCTCGGCCCCGCCCTTTATACTCCCCGCTTGTTTCAAACCCGAACCAACCAACGCCGCCAGTAGTACTTAACCGACACTGGACGAGAGGAGGTGCCAGCCACTCCAGCAATCACCCATCGATGCCCGACTCAGTCCGCGTAGCAAAGCGTTTGTTTGACCCATTTTAGGAGGAGAGCAACATGAAATTGACGCATAACCTTATGCGTACGCTCGGTGTAATGGTCGCCGCCGGCATGCTGGCGTCGGCCTGCACCGGTGCGGGCACCACCGTGCCCGCCACCAGCGCGCCGACCCAGGCCCCCGCTGATACCCAAGCCCCGGCGCCGACCGTGGCTCCTACGGAGGCCCCCACTGAGGCGGCCCCGGCCGACACCGAAGTGCCGCCGACCGAAGAAGCCCCGGCCGCCGATTTGATGACCTACGCCGCGCCCGATTGTGACTACGGCGGCGAGTTCAAGTCGATTGAAGCCGTGGACGAGCAGACCGTGAAGATTACGCTGTGCGTGCCCGACGTGGCCTTCCCGTCGAAGATTGCGTTCGCATCGTTCGCCATCAACGACACCGCTTACCTGGAAGAGACCGGCGGCACGGGCGCGCTGATCGATGAGCCCATCGGCACCGGCCCCTACATGGTGTCGGAGTGGGTGCGCGGCGATCACATCACCCTGGTGGCTAACCCCACCTACTGGGGCGAAGCCCCCAAGACCCCGACCCTGATCTTCCGCTGGAGCACCGAGGCCGCGCAGCGGCTGTTGGAACTCCAGTCGGGCACGGTCGACGGCATCGACAACATCGCGCCGACCGACTTTGAAGCGGTGGGGGCGGACCCGAACCTGACCCTGATCGAGCGCCCGGCGTTGAACGTGATGTACGTCGGCATGAACAACACCAAGGCGCCGTTCGACAACGAACTGATCCGCCAGGCGATTGCGATGGGCATTGACCGCCAGCGCATCGTCGACACCTTCTACCCGGCCGGCTCGGAAGTGGCCTCGCACTTCACGCCCTGCTCGATCCCGGGCGGCTGCGAAGGTGACGCTTGGTACGAGTTCGACGTGGACGCCGCCAAGGCCCTGCTGGAGCAGGCCGGCCCCGAATTCGCCAACGGTTTTGCCACCACCCTGACCTACCGCGACGTCGTCCGCGGCTACCTGCCCGAGCCGAGCGTTGTGGCGCAGGACATCCAGGCCCAGCTCAAGG
This sequence comes from Anaerolineales bacterium, assembly GCA_043754665.1. Taxonomy (GTDB): domain Bacteria; phylum Chloroflexota; class Anaerolineae; order Anaerolineales; family UBA6663; genus JADZEK01. The sequence continues at coordinate 3,602 of JAYUUW010000060.1, forward strand.
CGAACCTGAACATCGACGTGGAGATCGTGGTGATGGAGTCGGGCGCCTACATCGATGCCGCCAGCAATGGCGAAATCGGCGGGCTGCACCTGTTGGGCTGGGGCGCTGACTACCCCGATCCGACCAACTTCCTCGATTACCACTTCGGCGGCGGTTCGTCGCCCCAGTTCGGTGATCACTTCCAAGACATCGTGGACGCCCTCATCGGCGGCGGCACCCAGGCCAGCGATGCCGAGCGCGCTCCGTTCTACGCGGACGCCAACAACCTGATCAAGCAGCACGTGCCGATGATCCCGATCGTGCACGGTGGTTCCGCCACGGCCTGGAAGGCCACCGTGGAAGGCGCGCACTCCAGCCCGCTGGGCAATGAGATGTTCGCCTTCATGGACACCGGCACCGACACCCTGGTGTGGATGCAGAACGGCGAACCCGCCGGCCTGTACTGCGCCGACGAGTCCGACGGTGAAGCCCTGCGCGTCTGCTTGCAGGTGAGCGAAAGCCTGCTCGCCTACGAAGTCGGCGGCACCGCGGTCGTGCCGGCCCTGGCCGAAAGCTACGACGTGAGCGACGACCTGACCGAGTGGACCTTCCACCTGCGCGAAGGCGTCACCTTCTCGAATGGCGCCGCCCTCGACGCCAACGATGTGGTGCTGAGCTTCGCCGCTCAGTGGGACTACGCCCATCCGCTGCACGTCGGGCGCGATGGCTCGTTCACCTACTGGCCCGGCCTGTTCGGCCCGTTCTTGAACGCGCCGCCGGCTGAATAGTCTGATCTGAACCAACTAGACCGGCCCTGGGGCGCGCTGCCCCAGGGCCGGTCTACTAGCGGATACCCACGCCCACACCTCGGATAACCCCTAGCCCCCATGTATCGCTACATCACGCAGCGCCTGTTACTCGCCGTCCCGGTCTTGCTCGGTATCTTGCTGGCGACGTTTGCGCTGGCGCGCTGGATCCCCGGTGACCCCTGCACGTCGGCGCTCGGGGAGCACGCGACTAAAGCCCTCTGCGACGCCTACAACGAACGGCACGGCCTAAACCGCCCCATCCCCGTGCAGTTTGGCATCTATATCACGGAAGTCTTGCGCGGCGACTTAGGCGACTCGATTCGCATGGCGCGCCCGGTCACCACCATCATGATCGAACGGCTGCCCATGACGATGGAATTGAGCCTGGCGGCCTTGATCGTGGCCGTGATTGTCGGCATTCCGCTCGGCATTATCTCCGCCGTGCGCCACAACTCGCTGGCCGATGTCGTCACCATGGTGGGCGCGAACATCGGCGTCTCGATGCCGGTCTTTTGGCTGGGGCTCATGCTGGCCTATGTGTTCGCGCTATTGCTGCGCGACACCCCTTTCGCGCTGCCGCCCTCCGGCCGCCTGACCTCCGGCCTGACCCTGCTGCCGCTGAACGAAGCCTGGGGCTTTGAGCCCACCGGCATGATGGCGGCATTGGTGCAGTTTGTTTCCAATTTCTACGTCTTCACGGCCTTCGTCACGGGCAAATGGGAGGTCCTGCTCGACGCCCTGCGGCACCTGATCTTGCCGGCCGTGGCGCTCAGCACGATCCCCCTGGCCCTCATCGCCCGCATTACGCGGTCCAGCCTGCTCGAAGTGCTGGGGCTCGACTATGTGCGCACCGCCCGCGCCAAGGGGCTGCGCGAGTGGCCGGTGGTGATGAAGCATGCCCTTCGGAACGCGCTACTGCCAGTAGTGACCGTCATCGGCCTTTCGCTCGGCGGGCTGCTGAGCGGCGCCGTGCTGACCGAGACCATTTTTGGCCTGCCCGGTGTGGGCCGCATCCTCTACGACTCGATTACAGCCCGCGACTACACTGTCATTCAGGCGTTTACGCTGGTCATCGCGGTGGGGTTTGTGATCATCAATCTGCTGACCGACCTCTCGTATGCCTGGCTTGATCCGCGCATCCGGCTGAGTTAGGCGAATACTATGGCCGTCGTCGACTCCCCCCTCCCGCCCGTCAACCCGACCAACCCAGCGGCGCTGCCCAACGCCGAAACGGTGCGCACCCAAGCCCCGTCAACACCCCTGGGTGACACCTGGAAGCGGCTGCTGCGCCGCCAATCGGCCATCATCGGCATGGTGGTCTTGGGCTTCCTGATTCTGGTGGCCATTTTCGCGCCGCTGATCGCGCCCTACGACCCCGAGCAAGTATTGATTGGGATCGAAAAGGTCAAGCCGCGCGAGAAGCCCTGCATCCATCTTCTTGGCTGTGCGGCCGACAAGCCGCAGCACCTCATGGGCCTCGACGGCAATGTGCGCGATGTGTTCAGCCGGCTGGTCTACGGTTCGCGCGTCTCGCTGGCCATCGGCCTGATCACGGTGACGTTCGCCATTGTGATCGGCACGCTGCTGGGCGCACTGGCGGGCTACGCCGGCGGCTGGATAGATAACGTCATTATGCGCATCATGGACGTGCTGCTGGCCTTCCCGGCGCTGCTGCTGGCCATCGCCATCGTCACCGTGCTCGGCCCCGACCTGATCAATGCGCTGATCGCCATCGGCATCGTGTCCATCCCGGCCTACGCCCGCGTGGTGCGGGCCGGCGTGCTCTCGATCAAGGAGCAGGACTTTGTGGCCGCCTCGCGCGCGCTGGGGGCCTCGCCGACGCACATTCTGTTCGGACGCGTGCTGCCCAACGCGCTGACGCCGCTGATCGTGCAGGGCACGCTGGGCATCGCCTCGGCCATCCTCGACGCGGCGGCGCT
>JAYUUW010000061.1:0-2459 GCA_043754665.1 Anaerolineales bacterium
TCACCCGGTCGCCGCTGTCGCGCCCGCTGACCAGCACGCGCTGCCCGTCCGGCAGCCAGTCGCCCAGCCCGCCGCCGACCACACTGGTGACCGACCGCGCGCCGCTGCCGTCGACATTCGCCACCCAAATCTGCACGGCGCGCCGGTCGAAGTTGATGCTCGAACTCGCCACCTGCCAGGTGATGCGTGTGCCGTCCGGCGAGAAGTTGATGGCGCGGCCCCCGGCCGGCACGGTCCAGCGTTCGCCGTCGGCGGCGCGCTCAATGTAGGTCTGCCCGGCGCGGGGATAGGCGAACAGCGTGCGGTCGGGCGAGTATATGCCCAACTTGTCCGTCAGGAAGTACGGCTCGCCGCCCGCCGCTGGCACGCTCCACAGGCCGGTGGGCGCGGCATCGTTCGGCCGGTCGATATACCACACCGCTTGCCCGTCCGGTGACCAGGCCGGCTGCACGCAGCACCCGCCGCTGGTCAACTGCCGCAGCACTGGCGTGGGCGTCGACGTGATGGTGGGCGTCGCTGTGGCAATCGGCGGCACCGGGGTCGCGGTGGGCGTGGGCGGCAGCGGCGTGGCGCTGGGTGCGACCGTCGCCGTGGCGAGAACGACCGGTGCTGTGGGCGTGAGGGTAGGGGGCGCGGCGCAGGCGGCTAGCAGCAGGGCCGCGAGGCCGATTGCTTGTAACCGTATGGATACTCTCACTGCCCATTCCATTCCGGCGGCCAGGGGTGCGCATACTGGTTGAGCAGCGCGCCGCCGAACAGCACGTCGGGCTGGTCGTCCAAGAACTGCCACTGGCGCGGGTTGTCCAGGTCGCGCTCGAAGCCGCGCCCGCCGGTCAGGCTCAACGCGTTCCAGTCGGCGTCGATTAGCGTCACCGGGTTATAGGCGATGTGCAGGCCGGGCGACGCGCGAATTTCCAGGTGCAGGTGTGGGCGCGAGGTGCAAGTCAGGTCCGGGTCGCCGGTCACGGCTACCACTTGGCCGCGCACCACGGGGTCACCGACGGCCAGGCGCGGCGTCTCAAACAGGTGGCCGTAGAACGAGGCGTAGCCGTTGCCGTGGTCGATCATCAGGTTGTGTGGCCCCGCGCCGTGCTGAGCCGCGTCCACCTTCAGCACCGTGCCGTCGCCAATCGCCACCACGGGCGTGCCGCACCGCGCCGACAGGTCCAGCCCAAAGTGCAACCCCTGGCCCGCGCCATACTGCGCCACGCGCCAGCGGTAGGCGGTGGCGGTGTTGCCGTAGCCCTGGATCAGCAGCCAGGTGCTCGGCCCCGGCGGTTCGGCGAAAGGCAGGCCAAACAGCTTGGCCTGGGCCGGGGCGGCGGCGGGCGGCACGGCCTCGGGTGCGGCGGCAATCAGCGCCGGGCGGGGCAGCGCCACAGTGGCGGCCAGCAGCAGCGCCGCCGCGCCGCGCTTGAGCCGGCGGAATGGTAAACGGATCATCCCCAAATCATAACAGCCTCTCCCGGCCCCTGTCTATGCCGGCACAAATGGCCTGTAGGACGCTGACTGACACGGCCGCACCAGCCCGCCCTACGCCAAACGGCGGAATACCCTGATAGCCCTCGGTCACCCATGTGGCTATCGTTAAGTCAAGGCCAAATCTTTTGGCCCGCCGTCCACCGCCTGGACGCTGGCAAAAGGAGTAAATCACATGGAATTCCAATCAGGTGCCAAAGTTGTGACCGCGAACGATGACAGCGTGGGCCACGTCGACCGGGTGGTCCTCGACCCGCGCACTAAGGAAATCACGCACATCGTCGTCCGCAAGGGGACATTGTTTACCACCGACCGCGTGCTGCCCATCGGCCTGGTGGCCGACGCCACCGCCGACCGGGTGCTGCTCCAGGCCAACGTGACCAAGCACGACCTGAATACGCTGCCCGAATTTGAGGAGACCGAGTACCTGATCGCCGATGAGCAGGACTACGTGAAGCGGCCCCAGGCCGGTGCGGCGGGCGCGGCCATGCCGGTCGGCACGGCAGTGATGGCCGGGACCACGCCGGCGCTGGTGTGGTATCCCAGCTCGCCCTCCGCGCTGGCGGGCTACGGTTCCATGAGCAACATGCCGTACGTCCCGGCCGCGGACTATGTGACCCAGACCAAGCGCAACATTCCTGACAACACCGTCGGCTTAAAAGAAGGCGCACGCGTCAACTCGGCCGACGGCCATCACGTGGGTAATGTGGAGCGCGTCTTCGCCGACGAAGGCTCGCACCGCGCCACCCATCTGCTGGTGGCCCACGGCCTGTTGTTCAAGACCCACACGCCCATCCCGGTGACCTGGATCGACACGGTCACCGACAACGAGATCACGCTGGCCGTCAGCGAGAAGCTGCTCAAGGGCCTGCCCGAGTACAAAAACTAGGCTTCGGCCTGAAACTGTTGAATAATCAAGTAAGCTCTTGACAGTTGGCGGCGACGATCAACATCAGTTAGTCGCCGCCGTTGTCAGAGAG